>JAEVZT010000517.1 GCA_023392115.1 Chloroflexota bacterium | reverse complement strand
GTTAGGCACTAGGCACCGCCTGAGAACCTCTTTCCTCAGGCGGTGCGTTTTTTATGCCGGGGATGCGCGGGCTGGCGAAATTGATCATAGAATGGGGGATAAACGTTCCGCAGTGATATCTACTTTTCGCACGAAAGCCGCAGCCATGCCGACTCTCCTTTCACAGCTTGTTTCGCGACCTCCGGAACAGTTCCAGACTGAACGACTGATCATCCGCGCGGCGCGTCCCGGGGACGGACACGCCGTCAACGACGCGATCCGCGAGTCGATCGACAGCCTGCGCCCGTGGATGTCGTGGGCGCGCGTCGTGCCGTCGGTGGCGGAGTCAGAGTCCTTTGCCCGCGAAAGCAGCATTCGCTACCGGAGCCGCGAAGAACTGGCGATGCTGCTGTTTCGCAAGTCAGACGGCTGGTTTGTCGGCGCGAGCGGGCTGCATACGATCTCATGGGATGTGCCGCGCATGGAGATCGGCTACTGGGTGCGGACGAGTTTGCAGGGTCAAGGATATATCACCGAAGCGGTGCGCGGGATCGCCGCCTTCGCCTTCACTGTCCTCAAGGCGGAGCGGCTTGAAATCCGCTGTGACGCGAACAACGCGCGCAGCGCCGCCGTCGCGGAACGGGCGGGCTTCACGCTCGAGTCGCGCATGCGCTGGCAGTCACGAACGCCAAACGGCGATCTGCGAGACACGCTGGTCTACACGATGTTCAGCGATGGTATTCCCGAAGCAATAACAAAAGCGGCGCACCATCTGCACCCCGAATGAGGCGAATGGCAGCGCCGCGCAACGGTGAGTCGTTTAGGTGGTCAGCGGCTGGCGGACGGTTGGAGCGGGTAGCCGCGCCGATCCTCGATGCGCCGCATAACGCGGCTGACGAGCCAGACGAGGGTTTCACCAGCAAGAAGGAGGACGAAATACGCCACCGTCGCCAGCAGAGCCAGACAGACGATCATCGCGAACAGTGTCATCATTTCCCCCTTTCTCCACAGAGTACTTCATTAAATCGCTTTAAAGTTTACTTTAAAAAGCCTTAAAAATCCAGCGCATGTTAACCGTTCAATAGAAGGTGGGGTGGCGGCGTTGTAAATATGCGTATATCTTTTAGAATTACGAGTTAATGGGCTCGAAGTGCGAAGGAGAGAACGCGTGATGAAACGCTTATTAGTCCTCATTGCCCTGCTGCTGCTGATTCCGCTGGCGGTCAGCGCGCAGGACGCCCCCCCGGAAGTTGAGGTCGCGCTTGCCGACTTCAACCAGCGCGTCGGCGCGAACGTGACGCTCGACCAACTGGCGAACTGGACGTGGGAAGAACAAATCTTCAACGATGCCAGCCTCGGCTGCCCGCAGCCTGAGCAGATGTACGCGCAGGTAGTGACGCGCGGCTACATTTTCACGTTCACCTATCAAGGGGAAATTTACGACTACCGCTCGATGAGCGGCAGCAATCAGGCGGCGCTGTGCAGCATCACACCGATTGCCGAAGAGACGGCGGAAGCTGGCGGTGACGTCCTGCTCCCAACGGAAGAAACCGCGCCAGTCGCTACGATCGAACCGACGACCGTGCCGGTGACGGAAGCAACGCCCGCGCCTGAAGCGACCGACGTGAGCGGCGCCGTCAGCCCGGCGGACTTCCAGCAGCTCGCGCAGGTCGAAGGCGAGTTCAACCCGTATCTGGCGTGGTCGCCGACCGGGAACACGATCGCCGTGTCGGCGGTTGTGCCCGCAGGCGATGCTGCGACAACGGGGCGGGTGGCGTTCTACAACCCGGATGATCTGACCGCTCAGCCTGAAACTGTCGACCTGAACGAGCCGGTGACGTCGCTGGACTACCTGATCAACGCCGGTTTTGCCTACATGGTTGTCGGCGACGCAGTTGGGACTGTTGGCTTGTTCCCGGTTGAGCCTGTTGGGCTTGACATTCTGACGATGCAGACGGCGGAGAATAACCTGACCTCGACCGTCAACGACGTCGCGGTAAGCGCCGACTTGAGCCTTGTGGCGACGACGCACGCCGTCAGCGACGAGGCGGGGATGGAATCGCAGTGGAGCGGCACGGTCTGGAATGCCAACACCGGTGAGTTCATTGCCACCCTGCAAACCGCCGCCCCGGCGATCGCCGTCGCTTTCAGCCCCGATGGATCGCTGCTGGCGCTTGGCGATCTTGATGGGGCGGTCACGCTGTGGGATTCAGTAACCAACGAACAGCTTGCCTCGTTCGAGGGACACACGGGCGCGGTACGGGCGCTCGAATTCAGCCCCGACGGATCGCTGCTGGCGTCCGGTTCGGATGACGGCTCGGTGCGCGTGTGGAACGTCAGCGGCATGCCTGAAGAATTCAGCGAACTGGCGATCCTCGACAGCGGGGCGGGCGCGCCCGTGCTGACAGTTTCGTTCAGCCCGGACGGATCGCTGCTGGCGACGGCGGGCGGCGCGGAAGACAGCGCCGGAACTGACAGCCCGATCGCCCTGTGGGACGTGAGCGCGCTGAGCGGCGCGGGTGAGCAGATCGCCCCGGCGGCGGTGCTCAGCGGTCACACGGATCGCGTCGGCAGCGTCGACTTCAGCCCCGACGGGACACAGCTCGCGTCGGTCAGCCTCGACGGGACTGTCCGCGTCTGGGGCGTGGAAGAAGAGGTGGTGGGGTAAGCGCGCAACCCCTCACCCTGTGCGACCTACAGTCGCCCTGTCCCTCTCCCACGCAAGCGGGGCGAGGGACAAGAACAACGGTTTTCTCCCCTTCTCCCCGCTTGCGTGGGAGAAGGGGTTGGGGGTTGAGGGGTGGAAATGCCGCGGTGCCTCATCGCCGCGCTCCCCGTGTTATAATCCGCGCTCGAACGAGTTATCCACGTGAGCCGGTGCTGCACCGATTGAGATATTCTAATGGCAATTGACTACGTGATCGATCTGGACTGCGGCCCGAAGCAGACGCTTTCGACCGGCGGTATTCTCGAACGCTTGAAGGGGGGCGCCCGCGCGGGTGAAGTCATTCGCCTGTTCGGCGAGAACGGCGACGACCGCCCGCCGAGCGAGATGGGGTTCGAGTTCACGCGTACGT
>JAEVZT010000477.1 GCA_023392115.1 Chloroflexota bacterium | reverse complement strand
GGCGACGACCGTCGAGAAGATCGCCCAATCGGTATTCTTCGTCGACAAGAAGGACAAGCGCGCGCTGCTCGAACACCTGCTCGTCGACAAGGCGATCCGGCGGGTGCTCGTATTCACGCGCACCAAGCACGGCGCGAATAAGCTGGCGCAGCAGCTTGACCGCGCCAACATTCAAGCGGAAGCCATTCACGGCAACAAGTCGCAAACTGCACGCGAGCGGGCATTGTCGAACTTCAAGACCGGCAGGACGCGTGTGCTCGTAGCGACTGACATCGCCGCGCGCGGCATTGACGTTGAGGATGTGACCCACGTCATCAACTTTGACCTGCCGAACATCCCCGAAAGCTACGTCCACCGCATTGGACGGACGGCGCGCGCCGGCGCGGAAGGCATCGCCTTCTCGTTCTGCGACGCCGAGGAACGCGCCTACCTGCGCGACATCGAAAAGTTGATCCGCCTACACGTTCCGGTCGTCGCCGACCACCCGTATGCGATGCCGATGGTCGTGCCGCCGGCGAACGAACAGCGCGCCGCAACCCGCCAGCAGCCGCGTCAGGGGCAGCGTGGATCGAATGGCGGACGTCCCACTGCGGGGAACAGCAGTGGGTCGCGGCGCCGGGATCAGTCCCGCCAGCCGCGCAGTTCACGCCCCTCAGGCGGTGGATCGCGTGGTCAGCGTTGGAATCGCGCCGACCGCGCCAGCGGAGAATAAGCACAAATCTTGCCCTTTGTACCGGAGGCTCAAGCCTCCGGCAAAGGACTGCAAGACCTGTCAGCCTCGTTTACGAGGCTTTTTCTTTTGCCAGACCCTTTCAGGGTCTGGCAGCGCGGTTGCAGTCGCCCTCTCAAATCCCCAACGACACGTACTTCACCTCAAGGTACTCGTCGATCCCGACCGATCCCCCTTCACGCCCGATGCCGCTCTGCTTGACGCCGCCGAACGGCGCCTGTGCCGTCGACGGAATAGGGTCGTTCGCGCCGATTATGCCGAACTCAAGCCGCTCGGCGACGCGCATCACGCGGCTGATGTCGCGCGCGTAGAAGTAGGCTGCCAGCCCGTAGCTCGTGCTATTGGCGCTGTCGATCGCCTCGTCCTCGTCGTCGAACGGGATCAGCGGCGCGACGGGTCCAAACGTCTCTTCCTGCGCGACAAGCATGTCGCCCGTCACATCGCCAAGCACGGTTGGCATCCAGAACGTGCCTGACGGATTCTCGTTTTCAGGCAGCGCGTGACCGCCTACCAAGACCTGCGCGCCGTTGGCGGCAGCGTTGCTGACGTGCTGCGCCACCTTCTGCCGCGCCTGCCTGTCGATCAGCGGACCGATCACTGTGTCGGGCAGCAAACCGTTGCCGACCTTCAAGTTGGCGACTTCGCGGGTGAATGCTTCAGCGAACGCCTCGTAGACGCCGCGCTGAACGTAGATGCGGTTGGCACAGACGCACGTCTGCCCGGCGTTGCGGAACTTCGACGCGATCGCCCCGCGCACCGCTGCGTTCAAATCCGCGTCGGCGAAGACAATGAACGGCGCGTTGCCGCCAAGCTCCATCGACACGCGTTTCACGGTCGCCGCCGACTTGGCGATCAACTCCTTGCCAACTTCGGTTGAACCGGTGAACGAAATTTTGCGGACGCGGTCGTCTGCGAAGATCGTATCCGAGAACGGCACGGGGTCGCTGTACGCGACGATGTTCACCACCCCCGGCGGAAAGCCGACCTGTTCAAACAGCTTGCCCAGTTCAAGCGCCGACAGCGGCGTCTGCTCCGCCGGCTTGCAGATGACCGTGCAGCCCGCCGCCAGCGCGGGCGCGAGCTTGCGGGTCAGCATCGCCGCCGGAAAGTTCCACGGCGTGATCAGCACCGCCACGCCGACCGGCTGGCGCAGCACCAGCAGCCGTTTGTCGGCGACCGACGCCGGGATGATCTGCCCGTAGATACGTTCGGCTTCCCCCGCGAACCAGTTTAGGAATGACGCCGCGTAGGCGACTTCCCCGCGCGACTCGGTCATCGGCTTGCCCATTTCGAGCGTCATGATCGTCGCCAGCCGTTCGCGGTTTTCGAGCATCAACGCCGCGACACGGCGCATCATTTCGGCGCGCGTCGGCGCGGGCGTCGCCGACCACGCGGGCAGCGCCGCGTATGCCGCTTCAACTGCCGTGCGCGCCTCGCTCGCGCCGCCGTCCGGTAGCTCGGTCAGCGTGTCGCCCGTCGCCGGGTTGATCACCGGAAATGTCGCGCCGCCGGTCGTATGCCACGCGCCGTTGATATAATGCCCGTAGCGCGTCCCGCCAATCGTTGACTCTACAATCTGCTGCACGTCAAGCGCTGACTGCATGAATCCTCTCCATTTCCCTGATTATTGGTTCTCTCCATCTTACCGCGCTTGTGGTGTCCAGCGCTCGTCGCGCGTGGCTATAATGGATGCTTCCTTATCCGGCAGCCACAAGATCGGCGAGCGCGACTCGCCCGGTGATTGACCATGCGAATGACAACGCTTGCGAACCTTACGCCGAACGCCAATGCGCCGCTGCGCTTCACTGGCGAGCGCGGCGAGCAGTTCACGATTGACGTGCTCGATCACGATCTGATCCGCGTATGCAGCCGCCCTGATGGCACTCCGCGACTCGACCGCACGTGGACGATCGTTGGCGCGGACGGCGACACCCCGCGCGAGGGACGTTCCCGCGACGACCTGTCACCGTTCCCCTGTCCCGCTTACCAACTGGATCAATCCAGTGATGCGCTCGAAATCGTCACCGAACGTCTGCGTCTGCGGTTTGACCTGCACGACCCTCGCATCGAATGGTTCGACAGCGCGGGGCAGCGTTTCGCCGCCGACCTGTCGCTCAGGGCGTACAGCTACGATCGCGCCGGTCGGTCGGTGTTCCATTATCTTGAGCGGCGCACCGACGAACACTACTACGGTTTCGGCGAGCGCGCGGGGACGCTCGACAAAGGCGGCATGCGCTTCCAGATGAAAAACGTCGACGCGCTCGGCTACAACGCCGAAACGAGCGACCCGCTTTACAAGCACATCCCGTTTTACATCACCTACATCCCCGCGCTCAAGACGGCATACGGCTTGTTCTACGACAATCTGGCGACATCAGTTTTTGATCTCGGAAAGGAGATCGATGCCTTCTGGGGGCATTTCCGCTACTACGCCGCCGAAGATGGCGACCTCGACTATTATCTGCTCTACGGACCGACGATCGAAGCGGTGGTCGAGAAATACGCCCGCCTGACCGGACGCCCGATGCTGCCGCCGCGCTGGGCGCTCGGCTACCTCGGCTCGACGATGTACTATAC
>JAEVZT010000447.1 GCA_023392115.1 Chloroflexota bacterium | reverse complement strand
GCTTGGTACTGCTCGACGAGGTGGGGAACGTCCTGCGCCCGTCGATCCTCTGGAACGATCAGCGGACGGGCGCACAGTGCGAGGAAATCACGCAGCGCGTCGGCTTCGAACGCCTGATCGCCCTGACCGGCAACCGCGCCCTGACCGGCTTCACCGCGCCGAAAATCCTCTGGGTGCGCGAAAACGAGCCGGATGTCTATGCACGGGGGGCGCACATGCTCCTGCCGAAAGACTACATCCGCTTCAAGCTGACCGGCGATTACGCGATGGACTTATCCGAGGCGTCGGGGACGCTGCTGCTCGACGTCGCCAACCGCCAGTGGTCAGCCGAGGTGATCGACGCGCTCGACATTCCGATGGCGTGGATGCCGACGCTGTGCGAAGGCTCTGACGTGACCGGAGTCATCAGCGCCGAAGCGGCGGCGCTCACGGGGTTGAGCGCCGGGACGCCGGTTGTCGGCGGCGGCGGCGATCAGGCGGCGGGCGCTGTCGGCGTTGGCGCGGTTGAAGCCGACATCATGTCTCTGGTCGTCGGCACGTCGGGCGTGGTCTTCGCGCCGCTCAGCAGCTACAGCTACGAACCGGAAGGGCGTCTGCACGCCTTCTGCCACGCCGTACCGGGCATGTGGCATTTCATGGGCGTGACGCTGAGCGCGGCGGGCAGCTTGCAGTGGTTCCGCGACGCGCTCGCCCCCGGCGAGTCGTTCGATAATCTTGTCGCTCCAGCAGCGGAAGTCGAACCGGGCAGCGACGGCTTGCTGTTCCTGCCCTACCTCAGCGGCGAACGCACGCCCCACCCCGATCCGATGGCGCGCGGCGCGTTCGTCGGCTTGACCACCCGCCACACCCGCGCTCACATGGCGCGCGCCGTCCTCGAAGGCGTCGCCTTCAGCCTGCGCGACTGCTTCGGCTTGATGGACAATGCCGGTCTGCCCGCCGACCTGCAAATCCGCGTAAGCGGCGGCGGCGCGAAAAGCCCGCTCTGGCGGCAGATTCTGGCGGACGTGCTCGGCGCGACGCTCGTTACGACCAATTCAACCGAGGGCGCGGCATACGGCGCGGCGCTGCTCGCGGCAACCGGCGCTGGCGTTTTCCCTGATGTCAAATCCGCGTGCGCGACGGCAATCCGCACCGGCGATCCTGTGACGCCGGGTGAAGCGCGCGCCGCTTATGACCAGCCGTACGCCAATTATCGAGCGCTCTATCCCGCTCTGAAGGAAATATTTACCAGAATCTAATACTGTCAAGGTAACATGAGCTGCAAGATTAGTTCTACACTAGGGATAGCCCATGTTCTTACCTCCAAATCGAGGCAATACCCCGGATCAAAAGCCGGACGGATCAAATCAGGAGCCTACTCCGCCCCAATTCCGCAATACCAACTGGATATGGTTGGTGTTTCTGGGGATGATGCTCCTGTGGAGTCTGTTCCGCCTGCCGGAAATGGTCGTCGGGACTTCGCCGGCGCAGCCTATCGAAATCCCCTACTCGACGTTTTTCGATCAGGTGGTGGCGGGAAACGTCACCGAAGTCGTGCTTGAAGAAACGTCGGCGGCGGGCATCTTTAGGGCACCGGTCGCCTACCCGCCCGACGGATCGCCGCTGCTCGAACAGGGCGTTTCGCAGCGCTCGTCAAACGCCTTCACGACGACGCTGCCCCCGGTGGAAGATCCGCAGCTCCTGCAAACCCTTCGCGACAATGATGTGCTGATTGTTGGACAGATCACACAGCCGAACCCGATTCTGCTCTTCCTGCTGAACTGGGGACCGCTGCTCCTGTTCGTCGGCTTCATCATCTGGTCGACGCGGCGCGCGCAGCGACAGTCGGGCAATATCTTTGGTTTTGGCAAGACACAGGCACGCGAGCACAACCCCGAAAAGTCGCAGGTGACGTTTGCCGACGTTGCCGGGCAGAACGCGGCGAAAGCCGAACTCGTCGAAATTGTCGACTTCCTCAAAGAACCGGATAAGTACATCGCGCTCGGCGCGCGCATTCCGCGCGGCGTCCTGCTCGTCGGTCCGCCCGGCACGGGCAAAACGCTGCTGGCGCGCGCCGTCGCCGGTGAAGCCAACGTCGCCTTCTTCAGCATTGCCGCATCCGAGTTCGTCGAAATGTTCGTCGGCGTCGGCGCGAGCCGCGTCCGCGACCTGTTCAACAAGGCGAAAGCCGCCGCCCCCAGTATCGTCTTCATCGACGAAATCGACGCTGTCGGTCGCCAGCGCGGCGCGGGACTTGGCGGCGGCAACGACGAGCGCGAGCAGACGCTCAACCAGATGCTCGCCGAAATGGACGGCTTCGACCGTAACGAGAGCGTGATCGTCATGGCGGCGACCAACCGTCCCGACGTGCTCGACCCGGCGCTGCTGCGCCCCGGTCGTTTCGACCGTCAGGTGACGGTCGCCCTGCCCGACCGGGTTGGACGGTTGGATATTCTCAAAGTCCATGTGCGCGGCAAGCCGCTTGATGAGAGCGTCGATCTCGAAGCGCTGTCGAAGGCGACGATCGGCTTTTCGGGCGCTGACCTCGCCAACCTCGCCAACGAAGCCGCGCTCAACGCCGCGCGCAAGAACCGCAAACGCATCACGCAGGATGACTTCAGCGACGCGTTTGAACGCATCGTCCTCGGCACGCAAAGCCCGCCGCTTTCTAACGAGCAGGAACGACGCGTTGTCGCTTTTCACGAAGCAGGACACGCGCTCGTCGCCGCGCTGACCCCCGGCGCTGATCCGGTGCTGAAAGTGACGATTGTGCCGCGCGGACAGGCGCTCGGCGTGACAGCGCTGCTGCCGGATGATGACCGGCGCAACTACTCGCGCGATTATCTCTTGACACAGATGTACGTCGCGCTCGGTGGGCGCGCGGCTGAAGAGGTCGCGATCGGCGAGATCACGACCGGCGCTGCCGACGACCTAAAGCGCGTAACGTCGCTGGCGCGGCGGATGGTGGCGCAGTTCGGCATGAGCGAACGCATTGGTCCCCTGAACTTCGGCGAGGATGAGCGCCAGCCGTTCTTGGGCTACTCACTCTCGCAGGGTCGCACCTACAG
>JAEVZT010000439.1 GCA_023392115.1 Chloroflexota bacterium | reverse complement strand
CCTGTGAAGCGAGTCGCCATCTTTGCCGAAGCCTTCCTGCCGAAAATCGACGGCGTCTCGAAATCAGCTTTTCTCACGCTGCGTTATCTTCAAAAGACCGGGCGCGAGGTGATGGTTTTCGCGCCGGACATCGCGCCGTCGTCGGTCGGCGGCAGCCCGGTGATCCCGCTGCCGTCGCTCGGCTTGTGGATGGCGCCCGAAACCCGTATCGCCCTGCCGCACCCGCAGGTCGTCCAGCACCTGAACGACTTCCAGCCCGACCTGATCCACATGTTCAGTCCGGCGCTGCTCTCTTTCAGCGGCATGGTCGTGGGGCGGCAGAACGGCATCCCTGTGATCGCCAATTACCAAACCGATCTGCCCGGTTATGCCGAGGTCTACGGCTTCCCGTTGTTGAGCGGCGTCGTCAGCGACTGGCTGCGAACGATCCACAACGGCTGCCACCTGACGCTCGTGCCGTCGAACTGGACGCTGCGCCAGCTTCGCGCGCGCGGTTATCACCGGCTGCGGCGCTGGGGGCGGGGCGTCAACGGGGAGCGTTACAACCCGACGCGCCGCTCACAGGCGATGCGTGATCGCCTGCTCAACGGGCGCGATCCGGACTCGCTGCTGTGCATTTACGTCGGGCGCTTGGCGAACGAGAAGCGGATCGACCTGCTGCTCGACGTTGCCCGCGAGCCGGGGATCGCGCTGACGATCATCGGCGACGGCGCGCTCCGTTCCGAACTGGAAACGCTGTTCGCGGGGACGGAGACGCATTTCACCGGCTACCTGTTCGGCGAAGAACTGGCGGACGCTTACGCTGCCGCCGACACGTTCATGTTCACGGGCATGAATGAAACCTTCGGTCAGGTCGTGCAGGAAGCGCAGGCGTCCGGCTTGCCGTGCGTGATCATCAATCAGGGCGGCATCACCGACCTCGTTGATCACGGCGTCAACGGCTTCATCTGCCGCGATGATCCGCAGGCGTTCGCCGGCGCCGCGCGTAAGCTGCGCGACGACCCCGACCTACGCCGTCGGATGTCGATCAACGCCCGCCACACCGCCGAGCGCAACCCGTGGGAAGCGATCATGGGGCAGCTTGAAGGTTACTATCATGAGGCGTATGATCTGAACCGGCGTACGAGTCGGCTGTACCCGCCGCGCTGGAACTTACTGAATTGGCGATGAGGAGATTGAATTGAGCACAACACGCAAAACCGTCGCATTGATCGCCCACGACAACAAGAAAGACGATATGCTCGCCTTCGCGCAGGAACACCGTGATGTGCTTATGAACTATCACCTGATCGCCACCGGGACGACCGGCAAGCTGCTCAACGAGAAGACCGGCTTAAGCGTCGAGCGGATGCTGTCAGGTCCGATCGGCGGCGACGCGCAGATCGCCGCGCAGGTCGCGGAAGGCAGAGTCGCGGCGGTCTTCTTCTTCATCGACCCGCTCGACAAACACCCGCACGATCCCGACATCAACACGCTGCTGAGAATCTGCAACGTGCATGACGTGCCGCTCGCCACCAACGCATCGACGGCGGAATACGTTATCTCGGCGCAAAAACTGTAGAACGCCTTTAGGCAGGTGTCACTCCCCGAACAAGAGGCGCACAACGCCAGTCACCTTGTCGGCGTCGATCCGGTCTTTCGCCAGATAGTTGTTTTGCAGGTTGAGGATCAGCGTGCTCAAGTGCGACGGGGGAACAGTCGGCTCGCGCACTGTCAGCCGGACGACGGGTTCCTCGCGCGTGAAAACGACCGCGCCGTAAACCGGCACGTCGGCGAGGCGGTGCTTTGCGAGGTACTCGCGCAGCTTGCGAATGTCGGCGACCGCTTCGCGCGTCGGGTTGATCTTGGCAGACGTTAGCTCGCCGGTACGCCTGCGTACGACCCAGTTCGAACCTTCGTTCAGGTAGTCGCCGGGGTTGTCGAGGATACGCATCACCAGCGCGCCGGGGGGACCAACCAGCACCGCGTCGATGTAGCCGATCTCGCGGCGGCTGACGTTGCGGATCAGCGTGAAGCGGTCATCCAGCGACCGCGCCAGATAGCGTCCGGTGAACATGGCAAGGTCGTTGTCGGTGCGCCACGTAAATGCGCGAATGGCGATGCCGACCGCCGCCAGAAACAGCAGCCCGGCGAAGCACAACACGCCGAGGATGACCGTCGTGTACAGGGCATACGACGGCGAATTGGGGTTCACAAACGGGATTAGGAACAGGACAACGCCGATCGTGGCGACAAACACGCCGATCGCGGCGATCAGAAAGGCGATCGTCTTCCACTGATTCGCCCGGCGGGCAAGCGAGCGCGATGGGGCGACGTTACGCATGAATCACTTGTCTTCTGGCTGCGATGGCGGATTTTCGGCGGCGGGTGGCAGTTTATCGATCGGGGTTTGCTTCGACGGGATCGGCTCCATCGCCTTCTCGGACGGCTTCGGCGGTTCCGGATCGCTTGCGCCTGCTCCGGCAGCCGGTTCAACTGACTCAGATGGCTCGTTCGATTGAGCCTCTTGCTCAGCTTCGGCTTTGGCGCGGCGCTCCTCAAGGACGGCTTCAAGAACGCGTTTGAACTCGTCGTGGCGGGGGAACGGCTTGTACATCAACCGGTCGGCGTCTGTACGTTCGTAGGCTGCTTCTTCTTCCGGCACGGACAGCTTGTATGCGGTCGTCAGGACGATGCCGATGTTCTTCAGATACGGGCTTTGGCGCAGGCGCTCGCCAACGTCTGTCCCGCTGACCAGCCCCGGCAGTCGGATGTCGATCAACGCCAGTTCGGGCGTTTCGCCAAAGTAACGCCCCTGATCGGCGTCGTCAATCCACGCGAGCGCCTCTTCGCCGTCGACGAACGCGACGCCCTCAATGCCCCACATTTCGAACATCATCAGCAGCAGGTCGTAGATGCCGGGTTCGTCTTCAACTACCATCCATGTGGACAACGGTTATACTCCTCAAATGCCGTTCTAACCCCGTTCTACCTCATTATCATATGTTTCTCAACCCGATTCAGCAAACACATTTATCTATCTTCGCGATACAATGGGTTAGCGAAGGGATGAGTTAGCGTTGGGGGCGGATTTGAGCTGGTTGATCGCCGAAGATGAGGCAGATATTCGCAACTTGATCGCCATGATGTGTCAGGTATGGGGACACAACACGGTCACGTTCGAAAATGGGCAAAAAGTGTGGGAATGGCTCGACAACGTCGAGCGCGGCGAAGCCAAGACGCTGCCCGAACTTGTCCTGATGGATATTCGTATGCCCGGCAAGAAGGGCAACGAGATCGCTCAGCGCATGCGCTCCTTCCGCGAGTTTGAGCGCACGCCGATCGTCCTCATGACCGCCTTTTCGCTCAGCGAAACCGAACGGCAGGAGATGATGACCGCCGACGGCGTCGATCACATCCTGAGCAAACCGCTGCCCGACTTCGAGCAGCTTCGCCTGACTCTCGACGGTGTGCTCACCCAGAAACGGAGCCGCAGCGCATGACACAACCCGATCCGAAAGAGATCAGCGGCGTCATCTACCGTGTCAACCAGCTCGGCAAAGCGTCCGAGCGCATGTTCAGCCGGCTCTACCGGTCGTTCGGGCATCAGAAGGAAGTCGAGAACACGCGCCGCATCAGCGCCCAGCATGAACACCTTGAAAACGCGCTCCGCAAGCGCGATGTCGAAATCGAACGGCTGAACGGCATCCTCGCCAGCATTGACGAGGGCGTCATCAAGCAGGACAACGAGGGGCGGCTGGTGCTCGTCAATGAGGCGGCGCGCAAGCTCCTCGGCAGCATCAAGTCGTTCTGGGAAAGCGAACTTGGGACGTTGTTCAACGACTACCGCAGCGTCACGACGCTCGACTTCGAACTTGCGCCGCTCAACGAGCCGACCCGCGTCCAGATCAACAACCGGATCATCGGCGCGCAGCTTGCCGCCGTCGCCGACGAGACGGGCAGCCGTCTGGGAACGATCATCGTCCTGCGCGACGTGACGCGCGAAGCGCTGTCGGAACGGCTGAAAGAACACTTCATCACGGCGATTTCGCACGAGCTGCGGACGCCAATGGCGGTCATCAAGGGGATGAGCGAGGTCGTCGCCCACCACGCCGAACAGGGCAAGCCGGTCAACCAGCGCCTGCTCGAAACGCTGACGCGAAACGTCGACATCCTCGACCGAATGATCGTCGAACTGCTCGACATTTCCGAACTGTCGAGCGGCACATTTACCGTTCGTCAGGATAAGGTTAATCTCGAACCGCTAATTTGGAGCGTCGTCAACGGCATGATGCCGGAGATTCGCCGTTCGAACCTCGACGTGAGCGTGACGATGCGCCAGAACTCGCGCCTCAACATCATCGGCGACGACGAGCGCATGCGCTGGGCGCTCGGTCATCTCCTCCAGAACAGCATCGTCTATAACGAGAGCGGCGGGCATATCGTCGTCACTGCCGGGCTGTCCGACTCTGATCGGGTCGCCGTGCAGGTCGCGGACACCGGCGTCGGCATTTCCGACGAGGATATGCCGCACATCTTCGAGCATTTCTACCGTGGCAAACCGCGCAATCAGAGCGGCAAGCTGCTTGATCCGCGCGGGTTGGGTCAGGGCTTGTTCATCGCCCGCCGCGTCGCCGAAGCGCACAACGGCTATCTAACGGCGAGCAGCCCCGGACAGGGGAGCATTTTCACGATGGTTCTGCCGCGCGCGTAAGACGGTAATTTGCGCCTCCAAGCACACAATCGTTACAATTTGAGCAACACTGCTGATCTTTTCCTGAGGAGAATCATTTGTGTGCGCACTTGGAGCCTTCACGTTCGTCCTGCACAGCCATCTCCCTTATGCGCGTCTCGCCGGGCGATGGCCTCACGGCGAAGAATGGATTCATGAGGCGGCAAACGAAACCTACATTCCCCTGCTCCAAACGCTCTATGATCTAAAAGAAGAGGGTATCGCCTACGCGATCACCATCGGCATGACGCCCGTCCTCGCCGAGCAGCTTGCCGATCCCGATGTACTTGCGCATTTCGAACAGTATCTTGACGACCGTATCGCCGCGGCGCAGCGTGACGTCGAGTATTTCAGCGCTCCCGGCGGTGACAACGGGCATCTGCACTATTTAGCGCAGTGGTATACAGAGTTACACACACAAACCAAGGACGATTTTGTCAATCGCTTTCAGCGCGACATTATCGGCGCGTTTCGGCGGCTGCAAGATGAAGGCTATGTCGAGATCACGACCAGCGCCGCGACGCACGGGTATCTGCCCCTATTCAGCCGCGACAGCACGCTGAACGCGCAGATCACGACCGGCGCGCGCAGCTACCAACGGCTGTTCGGCAGGCAGCCGACCGGGATCTGGCTGCCGGAGTGTGCCTACCGCCCCGCTTACATCAACGACACCGGACGCCGCCGGCCGGGTTTGGAATATTACCTTGCGCGGCACGGCTTCAAAGTCTTTTTCAGCGAAACGCACACCATTACCGGCGGTCAGGCGGTCGGCGTTGCCGCCGGCGACATTGTCGGACCGTATGGCGATATCAAGCGGCGCTATGTCATTCCGCATACCGATCACTTCCTGCAATCCCCGCGCGACACGACAACCTTCGAGCCGTATTACGTCAGCGACACGCTCAACTACCCCGACACGCAAACCCATTCGGGCGTCGCCGTCATCGGGCGCAACAAGCGTGTCGGCGAGCAGGTGTGGAGCGCCCAATGGGGCTATCCCGGCGATTTCGACTACCGCGAGTTTCATAAGAAAGCCGGGACGAGCGGCTTGCAGTACTGGCGCATCACCGGCGCCAAGGTCGATCTCGGCGAGAAGGACTACTATCACCCCGACTGGGCGTCCTACAAGCTCGACCAGCACGCCGAACATTTCGCCCACCTCGTCGGCGACCAACTGCGCCAGTACAACAGCGAAACGGGCAGGTTCGGCATCGTCGCCGCCAACTATGACACCGAGTTGTTCGGTCATTGGTGGTTTGAGGGCGTGACGTGGCTCGGCAAGGTACTGCGCCACCTGTCGCAGAACCCGGACGTCGAGCTGACGACGGCGAGCCGGATCGTGACGCAGCACCCGCCCGAAGAAGTCCTCGACCTGCCGGAAAGCTCGTGGGGCGCGGGCGGGTCGCATTTCGTCTGGGACAACACCGAAACGCACTGGATGTGGTCGCCGATCCACGAAGTCGAAGAGCGGATGGAACGCCTCGCCGACGAGATCAGCGATCCGTCGGAACAGGAACGGCTCGTCCTCGATCAAGCAGCGCGCGAAGCCCTGCTCGTGCAAAGCTCGGACTGGCAGTTCTTGGTGACAACCGGACAGGCGGCGCAGTATGCTGTTCACCGCTTCAACACGCACATCGCCCGCTTTGAAAGGCTGGCGTCGAGCCTCGAAAGCGGCACGCCGGATGCCGACGCCGCGCGCGAATACTGGGAACTCGACAAACTCTTTCCTGACATTGACTACCGCTGGTTCAGGTCAACGTCCGCCTGAACCGCGCCGAAGGAGCACGCATGAACATCCTATTCGTCAGCGCCGAAGCCGATCCCTTTGCCAAAGTGGGCGGTTTGGCGGACGTGGTCGGCTCACTGCCGAAAGCATTACGCCAGATGGGGATCGACGCCCGCGTGCTGATGCCCCTCTACGGCTTCATCGACCGCAGTCGCTTCGACATCCAGCCGCTGACCGCGTTCGACGTCGTGCGCCGGACGGGTACAACGCGGGTCGACCTCTACACGACGACCTATGACGACGTGCCGATCTACTTCCTGCATGCCCCGCCCTACTTCGGGCAGGAAGCGAGCGTGTATTCGAACTGGGATTTCGACATGCCGCGCTTCATCTTCTTCTGTCAGGCAGTCCCTGACGCGACGGACGTTCTGCGCGACCGGATCGGCTGGTTTCCCGACGTGTTCCACGTCAACGACTGGCACACCGGACTCGTGCCGTTCCTGCTGACGCAGCGGCGCGTCAATCCCGGATGGGAACAGGCGGGGACGATGGTGACAATCCACAACATGGCGTACCAAGGTGAGTATGCCGGTGGCTGGATGTGGGAACAGGGCATTCCGGCGCGCGACCACGCCGAACTTCAATCGCGCGGCTTGACGGATAATATGCTCGGCATCGCGCTTGCCTACTCGGATAGCATCACGACGGTCAGCCCGCGCTACGCCATCGAAATCCAGTACCCGTACATGGGCTACGGGCTGGAAGGGTTACTCAACACACGCTTGAGCGACCTGCGCGGCATCCTCAACGGCATCGACATGGACTTGTGGGATCCGCAAACCGACCCGCACATCGTCTCCAATTACAACGCCGCCAGTTTCACGGATTGCCGCTTGCCCAACAAGCGCCATCTCCAGCTTGAAGCGGGCTTGCCGATGCGCGATGACGTGCCGGTCATCGGGCTGGTGACGCGGCTCGTCTACCAGAAAGGACTCGACCTCGCCTTCCCCGCGCTGCGCGAAATTCTGTCGACGCATGATGTCCAGTTTATCGGACTCGGCTCTGGCGAGCCGCAGTATAACGATGCTTTCCGCCAGCTTGCCGTCGATTTCCCGACGAAGGCGCAGGCGTTCGTGAGCTACAACGGCGCGCTCGCCCAGCGGATTTACGCGGGCTGCGACATCTTCCTCATGCCAAGCCATTACGAGCCGTGCGGCGTCGGGCAGATGATCGCCATGCGCTACGGCGCGCTGCCATTAGTGCGCGAAACTGGCGGGCTGGCGGACACCGTCAGCAATTACGACGATGGCGAAGCCGATGCCGGAACAGGGTTTGTCTTTGCGTGGGAAGAAGCGCAGGCGGTCGCGGGGACGCTCCGATGGGCGCTGTGGACGTATCACAACCGCCCGGAAGCGTGGGGGCGAATGCAGGCGCGCGCGATGCAGACCGACTTTAGCTGGCGCAAGAGTGCCGCGGAATACAAGACGCTTTACCAGACGATCATCGATCGCCATCTGATCATCAGGGACGTTGACATCGGTGACAGCTCTACTGAGGGAACAGGCGACAATGGCTAAAAGACTTATGACGGAGGCATTCCTATGAAGGTCAAAGCAGTCATTCTGGCAGGTGGCGAAGGCACGCGGCTGGCAACGCTGACGGCGAAGCGGGCGAAACCGGCAGTCCCGTTTGCAGGCAAATACCGCATCATCGACTTTCCGCTGAGCAACTGCGTCAATTCCGGCATTTTCGACGTGCTGATTTTGACGCAGTACCGCCCGCACAGCTTAAACGATCACATCGAGCGCGGACGTCCGTGGGACTTGGATCGTTCGTTCACCGGCGGCGTTCAAATTCTCCAGCCGTACAAGGGGCGATATGATACTGACTGGTATCTGGGCACCGCCGACGCCGTGACGCAGAACCTGAACTTCGTCCGCCGTGGTCGCCCCGACTACGTTCTGATCCTCTCAGGCGATCATATCTACGAGATGGATTACGACGTGCTCGTCCAGTACCACCGCGACAAGAAAGCCGACGCGACGATCTGCACGATTACCGTGCCGCTCGACGAAGCCAGCCGTTACGGTATCGTCGACGTGAATGACGACTACAGCGTGCGCAGCTTCATCGAGAAGCCTGCCAACCCACCCGGCACGCTGGCAAACATGGGCGTCTACGTTTTCACCTACTCCGTCCTTGAAAGGATGCTGCGCGAAGATCACGGCGTCGACAAGTCGAACCATGACTTTGGCAAAGACATCTTGCCGCACATGATCTCGGAGAACATGGCGGTTTACGCCTACCCCTACGGCGGCTACTGGATCGACGTTGGGACGATTGAAGCCTACTGGGAAGCGCATATGGATCTGCTCGCCAGACCGCCGTCGATCAACTTGAACGACCGTACGTGGATCATCCACACCAAGAGCGAGGAACGCCCGCCGGTGCAGATCAACGCGGGGGCGGTCGTGCGCGACAGCATGATCACCGATGGTTCGGTGGTTGCCGAAGGCGCGGTCGTCGAGCGGTCGGTGCTGTCGCCGGGCGTCTTCGTCGGTCCCAATGCCGTCGTGCGCGAGTCGGTCATCCTGACGGACACGTACATCGAAGCCGGCGCGGTTGTCGAGCGCTGCATCATCGACAAGATCGCCGTCATCGGGCATAACGCGCGCGTTGGCGGCATCCCCGAAATGGGCGAGCTCGGCATCTCCTGCATCGGCAAGAATACGCATGTGCCGGCAGGCTACTCCATTGGGCATAATGCTGTTTTAGGGACGGACTTACGACTGGAAGATTTCCAGCAGTTCCCCGATAAAATCGTGCCCAGCGGCACGCAGCTCGGTTATTCGTCGAGAAAGCGGTAATGCGCGCGCGCCTCGCCACGAACATCGTGCTTTCGTGGCGAGGCGCGTGGCAACTTAGGTCTACGTGGTTGCTTCCTGCTCTTGGTGGGTAACGACAACCGAATTATCGCCGCTGAACGGATTCGGCACGTATTTGTCGGCTTCCCAGTCGTTGTGCCATTCCGATCCGTTGACGAGATAGCGGAAGTGATACTCACGATCCTTGTCGAGATCGACAGTGACCGTGAAGCTGCCGTCTTTCTGTCGTTTCATCGGCGATGCCTGCTCATCCCAGTTGTTGAAGTCGCCGACGAGGTACACCGTTTCACCCTGTACTGCCGCAGGGAGGGAAAATGTCACTTTGCACACGTTCCTCGTCTTGAGAAACTGCTTTTTCAGCATGCTCAATGCTACCCCTTATGTGGTGGATTCAGGTATTTGCACCCTGATTGTAACACAACATACTGAATGTCAATCGGCAGACAGTAAAATAGATATATAACATGTTACGAATACATACAGGTTCTGCATCGTCTTTTTGAGCACTTGGAGTAAAATGCAGTATCTTTAGCGACCTTTAACGTTTCACCTGCCAATCAAACTCCTACTTACTGGAGACGGAGAACTTCTGCGATGGTAAAACCTGTTGCTACGGTAAGTGTCGTGCCGAACCTGCCCAAGCCGCTGGCACGACTTCATGACCTTGCCTATAACCTGCGTTGGTCATGGGATCACGAGACGATTGCCCTATTCCGGCGCATGGATCGTGAATTGTGGGATAAGACTGGGCACAACCCGGTGTGGATGCTCGGTCTGATGGATCAGAACCGGCTGGAAGCCCTGACAGAAGACCCGGCGTTCATGGCGCACCTGCACGAGGTCGTCGCCGATTTCGACATCTACATGAGCGCCAAGGATACGTGGTTCGCAAAACACTACAAGAAGTTCGACAAACCGGTTATCGCCTACTTCTCGATGGAATTCGGCTTGACGGAGTGCTTGCAGAACTACTCCGGCGGTCTGGGCGTCCTGAGCGGCGACCACCTGAAAAGCGCCAGCGATCTTGGCGTGCCGCTGGTTGGCGTCGGCTTGCTCTATCAGGAAGGCTACTTCCGGCAGTACCTCAACGCCGACGGCTATCAGCAGGAATCCTACCCTATCAATGACTACGCGAATTTGCCGGTGACGCTTGAACGCGATGCCAATGGCAACCCGCTCAAGATCAGCGTGCCGATGCCGGGGCGACAGCTTCACGCGCAGGTGTGGCGCGTGCAGGTGGGGCGCGTGCCGCTTTACCTGCTCGACTCGAACATCCCGGACAATCCGCTCGAAGAAGACCGCAACCTGACCGATCGCCTCTACGGCGGCGACCGCCGCACACGCATCCGTCAGGAAATCGTCATGGGCATCGGCGGCATTCGCGCGCTTGAAGCCCTCAACCTGCGCCCTGAAATCTGTCACATGAACGAGGGACACTCGGCGTTCCTCGCGCTCGAGCGCGCCCGCATCTTCATGCAGGAGCACGATGTCAGCTTCTGGCAGGCGAAAGAGATCACGGCGGCGGGCAACATCTTTACGACGCACACGCCCGTCCCGGCAGGACTGGAGCGCTTCGGTTTCGACCTGATTGACGAGCATTTCACCGATTACTACCGCAGCCTCGGGCTGAACCGCAACCAGTTCATCGATCTTGGGCGCGAGAACATGGGCGACTACGAACTGTTCTCGATG
>JAEVZT010000368.1 GCA_023392115.1 Chloroflexota bacterium | reverse complement strand
CATCGAGACCGACGTTGCCGCCGCTGATCACAATCGCGGTCGCGCCGTCGACCGGCTCGGTGACGCCGCTTAGCAGCGCCGCCACGCCGACCGCGCCGCCGCCTTCGACCAGCCAGCCCGCCTCGCCGAGCATCCAGCGCATCGCGTCGGCGATCGCGTCTTCGGAGACGAGGACGATGCTGTCGACGTGCTGTCGCACAAGGTCGCGCGTGATCGATCCGGCTTCAACCTCGCCGGGGAGCGCGTCGGCGAGCGTGTCGTGCGACGTCGGCAGATCAGTGTCGTAAAACACGTTGTACATGTCGGGCGATACCGCCGGGTTGACGCCGATCACCTGCGCCGACGGCTTGAGCGCCTTGACGGCGACCCCGATGCCGGAGATCAGCCCTCCGCCGCCAACCGGCACGATCACGCGGGCGAGGTCGGGCAGCGCCGCGATGATTTCCAAGCCAACTGTCCCCGCTCCGGCGATCACGCGCGCGTCGTTGTACGGCGAAATGTAGATCAAGCCTTCGTCGCGCTCGATGCGCCGCGCCTCGTTTTCGGTTTCGTCGTAGTTCGCGCCGTACAGCACGGCGTCAGCGCCCCATCGCCGCACGCCAGCCGCCTTCCGCTTCGCTACATTCTCAGGCATCAGCACCCGCGCCTTCACGCCCAGCAGGTGAGCGGCGTAGGCGATTCCCTGCGCGTGGTTGCCCGACGACGCCGTGACGACGCCGCGCGCGCGTTCGTCCGGTGACAGCGACAGCATGGCGTTCAACGCGCCGCGCACTTTGAACGAGTGCGTCTGGTTGGCGTTTTCAAGTTTCAGCCACACCCCCGGCAGATCGGGCGCGGGTTCAAGCGGCGTTGGCTGAAGGTGAGGGTGCAGACGCGCCTGTGCTCGTTTGAGTTGTTCAATCGCAACCATTTTTGATATAATTGATTGTGTAATTGACGACTTTAGTGTACTGTGAGTTACAATCATAGCGATATATTACATGGATTATGAGTCCAATGAGCGCCATTTCCGATACAGACGCTTTGCGTCTCCAATATGGCAGCGATGCTTGCCTGCGCGTCCGGCAGGACATTCACGGTAAGTACAGCGTCCCGCAGCTCAATTTTACGGAATGGGTGCTCAAGCGTGTTACGTGGCGCGGTGATGAAACGATTCTCGATCTAGGCAGCGGTCCGGGGGCTTATTACCCGTATCTCTCGCGGCGCTATCCGGGGATCACCTATCACGGGCTGGATCGATCCGGCGCGATGCTGACGAACCATCCGGCGCCGAATAACCTGCTGCAAGCGGACGCGCAGCAACTGCCGTATGCCGACTCCTCGTTCGACGTGGTAATGGCGAACCACATGCTCTACCACATTCCCGACATCGACGCCGCCGTGCGCGAGATCAAACGTGTGTTGAAGCCGAGCGGGGTCTTGGTCGCCTCGACCAACAGCATCCAGACCATGCCCGAGTTTCAGGCGCTGTTTCATCGCGGGCTGCTGCTCCTGAGTACGCCGGGAAACGTCTACGCGCGTTTCTCGCTGGCGGAACACGCGCCGTTCACGCTCGAAAACGGCACCGGCTTGCTGTCGCGGCACTTTTTCGCCGTCGTCCGCCACCACCTGCCGGGGCTGCTCGTCTTTCCCGACGTCGAGCCGGTGATGGCGTACCTCGAAAGCTGGCGCTCGATCCGCGAGCCGCAGCTGCCGCAGGGCGTCAAGTGGGACGACCTGATGCTGATCGTGCGCGAGCAGATCAGCCGCGTCGTCAGCCATTTTGGCGAGCTGACGGTGCAGAAGATAAGCGGGGTGCTGGTTGCCAGCAGCCGGGGCGGGTTCATTAAGGATTTCGTCGCCCGCAGCGGGGGCGGCGCGAGCTAGATCAAACTTCCGCGGAGTTGTCCTGCGACGGGCGAAAGCCGTAAGTCCCGATCAGCGGGACGAAGCGCACCGACGCGATCCGCTTCATTTCCCAACGGTTTTCATGCCGTGTGACCAACTCGAGGAACTGCGATTTTGAGTCGCCGACCGGGATCACCAGACGCCCGCCGTCGGCGTGCAGCTGCGAGCGCAGTGGACCCGGCACCGAAGGCGCGGCAGCCGTGACGACGATGGCGTGAAATGGCGCCATGTCGGGCAAACCCTGACTGCCATCGCCGACGTGAATGTCGACGTTGTCATAGCCGAGATGCTTCAGAATGCGCGCCGCGCTATCCGCCAGCCGCCGGTGGCGTTCGAGCGTGTAGACGTGCTTCGCCAAGTGGCACAAGATCGCCGTCTGATAACCCGATCCCGTTCCGACTTCGAGGACGTTCTCATCCCCTTGCAGATGAAGCGCTTGTGTCATCAGCGCGACGATGTACGGCTGCGAAATCGTCTGATCGCTGCCGATCGGCAGCGCGCCGTCTGCATACGCTTGATCGCGCTGCGCTTCGGGGACGAACTCGTGCCGGGGAACAGCCGCCATTGCCTCGAGCACGCGTTCGTCATAAATCCCGCGCGCGCGAAGCTGGTGGTCGACCATCGCGCTTCGTGCGGCTTCATACGGGTCATTCATAACAATTCACCTTTACAAACCGTAGTATAACATAAAATCTTCGTTCGGTGGGCATTTCGGGCGTTTCGTGGCACACTTGACCCTAATTTTGGTTTGTCATCAGAGAGCGCAGAGCGATGAAACTTGTTACGTTCACCTACAACGGTCGCACCCGCATCGGCGAGCTGGTCGGCGATACGATTACCGTTCTGGCATGGGTCGACAGCAACGTCTGCCAGATGATCCGGCGGAACGTCACGCCGAGCCGCACCTACGAGCGTTTCCCCGCGGACAAGGTGAAGCTGGAAGCGCCGCTCAACCCCGGCAAGATCATCGCCATCGGCAGGAACTACGTCGAGCACGCCAAAGAGACGGGCAGCAAAGTGCCGACCGAGCCGCTGATCTTCGCCAAGTTTCCAAGCAGTATCATAGCCACCGGCGATCCGATCCGGTGGCGCACGTCGATCACCGAGCAGGTGGACTGGGAAGGTGAGTTGGGCGTTGTCATCGGCAAGACGGCGCGCGACGTGCCCGAAGAAGACGCTTACGACTACGTCTTCGGCTACACGATCGCTAACGACGTAACGGCGCGCGACTTGCAAATGGTGAAAGATACGCAGTGGACGCGCGGCAAGAGCCTCGACACGTTCTGCCCGCTGGGACCGTACATTGTGACGAAGGACGAGATCGAAGACCCGCACAATCTGGCGATTCGCACGACGATCAACGACGAGGTGGTGCAGGACGGCAGCACGCGTGACATGATCTTCAGCATCCCGCGCCTGATCGCCTACTGCTCGCGCATGTTCACGCTCGAACCCGGCGACCTGATCATGACCGGCACGCCGCCCGGCGTCGGCGTCGGTCGCAGCCCGCAGCGCTTCTTGCAAGACGGCGAAGTGGTCACCGTCAGCATCGAGGGCATCGGCGAAATCAGCAACCCGTGTCAGGTGATCGCCGAAGAAGCCGTCATAGAAGGGGCGGGCGAGAACAGCGAAGACTGATGCGCGGCTAATGCCCTGTTCATTTCATGACACTATCGTTAACCGCGTGAAGTGTTTTCAGTCAACAGGGTCAAGAAAGATGTCACAAGAACGCCGCAGTTCTCTCGCAGCAACCAGCGCCGCCGGTCTGCTGTCCACACTCGTGGGCGCGGTCGGCGGCTGGATCGCCTACAGCACCTTCGGGATCGACCATCACATGACGCTGCCGGACGCGATTGACGCGCCGCGCGAGCGTTTTACAGGCGGGCGCTCGCGCTTCGTCAGCTACTACGTTGATACGACGGCGGGCGGGCGACCGCTGGTGCTAGTCCACAGCATCAACGCCGCCGCGTCGGCTTACGAGATGCGCCCGCTGTTCGATCACTACCGCCAGACGCGCAGCGTCTACGCGATCGACCTGCCCGGCTTCGGCTTCTCCGAGCGCGCCAACCGCGTTTACAGTCCGATGTTATACATGGACGCGATCATCGACCTGCTGGAGCGCATCGGCGAACCGGCGGACGTGATCGCGCTGTCGCTGGGCAGCGAGTTCGCCGCCAGCGCGGCGCTTGAACGCCCCGACCTGTTCCACTCGCTGACGCTGATCTCGCCGAGCGGCTTCAACGACCGCCGAGCCAACGCCAGCCAGTCGGCGAGCCGGAGCGGGACGAGCGATAAGCTGCACGCCCTGTTCTCGTTCCCGCTGTGGAGTCAGGCGTTCTACGATCTCTTGGCGACGCGCAAGAGCATCCACTATTTCCTGCAAAAGAGCTTCGAGGGCGAAGTCGATCCCGGCTTGGAGCAGTACGGCTACCTGAGCACGCATCAGCCCGGCGCGCGCTATGCGCCGCTGTATTTTGTCAGCGGCAAGCTGTTCACGCCGACGATCCGCGAGGATGTTTACGAACGACTGACGATCCCCGTGCTTGTCCTGTTCGACCGCGATTCTTTCGTGCGCTTCGACATGCTGCCGGAGACGCTTGCTCGCCACGACAACTGGCGCGCCGTCCGGATTGCGCCGACGAAGGGGCTGCCGCAGTTCGAACGCCTGCCCGACGTGACGGGCGCGCTCAACAACTTCTGGACGGAACTCGCGCCGTCCCGCGTAGGAGCGAGCAACGGCGGCGCGAACAGGAGCTAGAAAAAAAGCCCTCGTGAACGAGGGCTGAACAACTGGTGGCTCTGAGCCACAGGCGTCATTACCGAGCTTACATGCACCCCACCCCTAACCTCTCCCCGAATTCGGGGAGAGGAAACGCGCGTAGCGAGTGGGGTGGGGTTTCTTCTTAATCCCCGCCCATCGGTTCGGGGGTGCGCGGAAGGTCGGCAGGCTGCGGAGTGTCGACAGCCTGATCCGGGCGATCGCTGCGGCGGACGCCCCAGATGATCAGGGCGACGC
>JAEVZT010000342.1 GCA_023392115.1 Chloroflexota bacterium | reverse complement strand
GGTGCGTCGGGCAGCACCGCGTCGTGGAACTGCTCGTTGAACTGGTTGATGTTTTCGTCAGTCCCTGCCATCACGAGCACGGTATTCGGCGTGATCACCGTATCGGCATGGGCAGGGGAGAACGATCCGCGCCGCCAGACGCCGAGGACGTTGATGCCCACCCGTTCGCGCAAGCAGCTTTCGCGCAGGGTTTTCCCGACCAGCGCCGTGTCGGTGACGATCGCTTCAGCGATGATGAGTTCGTCGAACTGCCCGATCGGGTGCGCCCGCGTTTCGCCGAACAGCACCCGCCGAGCCAGCGCCTGCCCCATCATTTCGCCCAAGCGCAGGACGTGCGAGCAGCCTGCAAGCTCCAACACGTCTTCAGACGCGGCGGCATTAGCGGTGGCGATGATCGGCACAGTCTCCGCGACTTCGCGCACCGTCGCGGCGATGTTGGCATTGACCTGATCGGTGGCGGTGCTGACGACCGCCAACGCCTGATCGGCTCGCGCATACTCGTAGGTGCGCGGGTTGTCGAGATCGCCGAGCAGCACCTTGACGCCTAACTCATGCAGCTTGATCGCGTCGCCGAGTTCCGGCACGAGCAAGACATACGGATAGTGATACTGTTTCAATTTTTCGATCAACGTCCGCGTCACGGCGTCATAGTTGATGACGATCACATGTCCGCGCGTCTTTGGTGGCAGTTGGGTTGGCGTCCGCGCCGCGCGCTGCGCCCGCATCCACGGCTCATAGAAGAATTCGATGAACGTGAACGGCAGCAGGATCAGGAGAAAGATGATGCCGCTCATCAAAACGATCGTCGAGAACAGCCTGCCGATGTCCGACTCGAACGTAATGTCGCCGAAGCCGAGCGTCGACATGACCGTCAGCGTCCAGTACAAGCCGGTGATCCAGCTTTCCGAGCGCCCCTCGTGCTCCATGATCAGGTGGAAGATGACGCTGTAGACCAAAATCATCGCCGTTATGATGGCGATGAACCGCAGAATCGCCCCAATCCGGATGCGGCTGAACGGAGATTTGGAGAAATGCATGAGCTGAGAGACGAGATATTTCATCATTTGGTCGCCAGCAAGCGTAGACTGGACGGTAGCCGAGACTAGACTTTAGCATAACCGTAATGTGCGGTCAAAACGCGTGAGACTTTGGGACGCGGCGGCGAGCGCGTCTTCCCTTGACGATCCCCACCCGCTCAACTACAATGGGACGCTGTTCTTTCGACTGGAAAACCCGATGTTTGAGCAACTAACTAACCGACTACAAGACGTATTTGACGGACTCGGACGTGTCGGGAAGCTGACCGAAAAAGACGTCGATAAGGCGATGCGCGAAGTGCGCATGGCGCTGCTTGAAGCCGACGTCGCGCTGCCTGTCGTCAAGGACTTCGTTAGGCGCGTCAAAGAACGTTCAATCGGCGCGGACGTTGCCCGCAGTTTGAAGCCGGGTCAGCAGGTTGTCAAGATCGTTCACGAGGAACTGCTTGAAACGCTCGGCGAAGGCGAGCGGCTGAATTTCTCCGGCAGCACCAAGCCGCACGTCATCATGCTCGTCGGCTTGCAGGGTTCCGGTAAGACGACGACGGCGGCAAAACTGGCGCTGCATCTGCGCCGCGATGGTCGCCAGCCGTTCATGATCGCCGCTGACCCTTACCGCCCGGCAGCCGTCGACCAGCTGGTGACGCTCGCCAAGCAGATTCAAGTGCCGTACTACGAAGAAGGCACGACGGCGCGTCCACCCGACATCTGCGCGCGCGGCTTGAAAGTCGCCAAGGATCAAGGCGTGGCTGTCGCCATCCTCGACACGGCGGGTCGTTTGCAAATCGACGACACGCTGATGAGCGAGCTTGAGGAGAACAAGCGGCGCACCAACCCTGTCGAAATCCTGCTGGTCGCCGACTCGATGACCGGGCAGGAAGCGGTTCATATTGCCGAAGGCTTCAACGAGCGGCTCGGCATCACCGGGTTGATCTTGACCAAGGTCGACGGCGATGCGCGCGGCGGCGCGGCGCTCTCGATGCGCTCCGTGACCGGCGTGCCGATCAAGTTCTTGGGGACGGGCGAAAAGCTCGACGGCTTCGAGCCGTTCTACCCGGATCGGCTGGCGCAGCGCATCCTCGGCATGGGCGACGTGCTGACGCTGATCGAGAAAGCCGAAGCGGAATTCGACGAGCAGGAAGCGCTCAAGCTGCAGAAGAAACTGCTCGAAAACCAGTTCACGCTGCAAGACTTCCTTGAGCAGCTGCAGAAGATTCGCCGCATGGGGTCAATCGCCCAGCTCATGAGCATGATTCCCGGCATGAATCGCTATCAGGATCAGATCGATCAAGAGCAGGTCGAACAGCGTATCAAGCGCGTCGAGGCGATCATCAATTCGATGACGACCAAAGAACGCGCAAACCCGAAAGTCCTCAACGCCAGCCGCCGCAAGCGTATTGCGATCGGCAGCGGCGTCGAGGTGCGAGATGTCAACGAAGTGCTCAAGCAGTTCAATGACATGCAGAAAATGATGAGTCAGGTTCGCAAAGGGCGCTTCCCCGGTTTCCCCGGTGGGATGATGCCGCCCGGCGGATTTTAATGCGCTAGGGTCGCCATCTCGACCCTGCCGCAACTGAGTCATATTCGTCTCAGTGGCTCTCCGTCGCAGGAACGACGCATGAGAGCGCATTTTATGAGGAGTTCTACACATGGTTCGTATTCGTCTACGCCGCGTCGGGTTGAAGAAGCAGCCCAGCTATCGTATCGTCGTTGCTGATCAGCGGGCTGCGCGCAACGGTGGTTTCATTGAGATCATCGGCTCGCACAACCCGCGCACGCAGCCGTCGACCGACATTGTCGACGAAGCCCGCGCGCTGCACTGGCTGAGCGTCGGCGCGCAGCCG
>JAEVZT010000335.1 GCA_023392115.1 Chloroflexota bacterium | reverse complement strand
TTTGTCATCACCGAATACGACAGCCCCTACGCCGCGACTCCCGAAGCGGGGGAAGAAGCCGCGCCGGTCGTC
Organism: Chloroflexota bacterium; assembly: GCA_023392115.1. Lineage (GTDB taxonomy): Bacteria > Chloroflexota > Anaerolineae > Aggregatilineales > Phototrophicaceae > Flexifilum. The sequence goes on along the minus strand of JAEVZT010000335.1, from coordinate 3,392 downwards.
TGGATCATCGACCTGTACGACATCAACGCCCCGGCGGAACTGGCGACGCCGGAAGTCCGCGCCGCGTCAACGGCAGAGGCAACCGCAGAGGCGACCGGCGAAATCAGCGGGTTCACGCCTTCACTTGGCTTGTTTGGCTCGTAACGACAGCATAGGACACGCTTCATGGAAATGCGTAGTTCCGAGAACGCCGAACGCCGCGTCAATCCGTGGCTCGTCTTGGCGCTGGTGAGCATCCCCGTCTTCATCGGCTCGCTCGACCTGACGATCGTCTCAGCATTCCTGCCCGAAATCATCGTCAACTTCGAGCTGCCGGTGCAGAGCGTGATCGACGACGCGGCGTGGATCGTCACCGGCTATCTGCTGGCATACACGATCAGCATGACGTTCATGGGGCGCGTCAGCGACCTCGTCGGACGGCGGCGCGCGTACATCGCCTGTTTGATCATCTTCATGATCGGTTCGTTCATCGTCGCCGAAGTCGACCCGCGAGCTGAAACAGGCGTGGCGCGGCTGGTCTACGATGCCGCCTTCCGCTTGCAAGGGACACGCCCCGACCCCGGCGGCAGCGCGCTGATCGCCATCATCATCGGGCGCGTGGTACAGGCGCTCGGCGCGGGCGCGATCGTGCCGGTCAGCCTCGCGCTCGTCGGCGACCTCTTCCCGCCCCAGCGCCGCGCCCAGCCGCTTGGCATCATCGGCGCGATCGACACGCTCGGCTGGGTGCTCGGACACCTCTACGGCGGGATCATGGTGCGGCTGTTCGCCGAGTACAGCACGCAGTTCGTCGACTTCTTCAGGAGCATCGGCTTGAGCTGGGGCGCGCCCGACTGGCGCGCGCTGTTCTGGATCAACCTGCCGATCTCGCTGGTGGCGCTGGTGCTGACGTGGTGGGCGCTGCGCGAGGTCAAGCAGGAACGGGCGCGCGGGCGCTTCGACCTGCTCGGCACGCTGTTGATCACCGGCGCGCTGACGTGCCTCGTCCTCGGCTTGGGCGCGAACATCGAAGTCGCCTCGTCAACGTCGTCGTTTGAAGACCTCGGCGGCTTGCCGCCTTACGCCGTGCCGGTGCTGGCGGCGGCGCTGATCATGTTCGTCCTGTTCGTGATTGTCGAGCTGCGCGCGCGCGACCCGCTGTTCGACCTACGAATCTTCCGGCGGCGCAACATCGCGGCGGGGCTGGCGACCAACCTGTTCGTCGGCTTCTGCCTGATGATCGGCTTGGTGAGCGTGCCGATCCTCGTCAACATCCGCATGCCCGACGCCAGCTACCTCTCGCAAGCGGCGCTGCAAGTCGGCATCCTGCTGTCGGCGCTGACTGTGCCGATGGCGATCGCCGCTGTTCCCGGCGGCTGGTTAAGCGAGCGGATCGGCTACCGGGCGACGGCAGGGATCGGGCTGGCGCTGGCGCTGGTTGGGTTCGGCTTGATCTGGCAGACGTGGACGCTGGAAGTCGCCGACGCGCTGATCGCCGTCGAAATGGCGCTCGTCGGCGTCGGCTTGGGGTTGACCTTCTCGCCGATTAGCGCGGCGGTGATCAACGCCGCCGACCGGGATAAGCTCGGCGTGGCGTCGGCGCTGGTGATCATCATGCGCCTGCTCGGCATGACGATCGGCGTGTCTGCGCTGACGGCGTTCGCTTCGCAGCGGCTGGCGCTGCTGGCGCAGGGCGCATTAGGGGGACAGGTGATCGACCCGTTCGAGGCTGTTGATGTTTACGCGCGCCTAACGGTGCAGGTGCTGACCGAGATCGGCTTGTTCGGCGCGTTCGTTTGCGCGCTGGCGCTGGTTCCGGCGCTGCTGCTGCGCGGGCGCGAACGTGAAGGAACGCCCGCCGGCGAGATGATCAAGCTGTAGCGATGCGGCTTACGAGCAGACCATCGTATAGCCGAGCGCGCGGATGATGTCGTACACGATCGGCAGCCGGTTCCACAGGCACAACTGGTCGACGAAAACCAGTCCGAGCACGCTTGAGCAGCAGCAGAACAGGCTCAAACCCGCGCAGCCGATCAAGACCCAGCGCGTCGTGCTGCGCGGTTCTTCCTCGCGCACCGCATACGGATCATAATCCTGATAGCCCGGCGTTCCCGGCGTTCCCGGCGTCTGCTGGACGGGCGCGGGCGAGGGACTATACGAGGGCGAGGGCGTGTAATTGTAACCGGGCTGCTGACCCTGCTGCGGCTGCGGCTGCGGCGCAGCGTAGACCTGCGCGCCGCGCTGAGCGGCACCGGGGACAGTCCCCTGACTCATGTCATCCGGCGGCGCAGCACCGGCAGGCGCGCTGAGCGCTTCATAAGCCAGCGTGACGGTTTCCCCTAAACCGATCATGTCGCCGGGACGCAGCGGTCTAGCCCCGGTCAACCGCTGTCCATTGACAAACGTGCCGTTGGTTGATCCAAGGTCTTCAACAGTGAATCCGCCCGCGCCGCGAGTCAACCGCATGTGATGGCGGCTCACTTCCGGGTCATTGATGACGATGTCATTGGTGATGTCACGTCCAAGCGTCACAATGTCTTTGTTCAGATCGTAGGTCTGATTCGGCTGTGGACCTCGCCGGACGACCAACCGGAAGCTATCGCTGCCCTGAATCATAACAACGTCCTCCTGAGGGGCGGATGCGTACTCAGATGAATTATAACATGACGGGTAGTATAAGAACATCAATATCGGCGTGTCAAATACGCTCGCTCGCGCACGTTTTCCCTACGCTCAGCCGACGTGAAAGCCGGTATGAAATTAATAAAGAATTTTATAATCTTAGAAGTAATGACTACTTGACAACCGATCTCATTCTGGCATATCCTGTGAACGATTGCGGAAACCCCAAGTAGCGGTTTGACGTTATTTCGTGTGTGAAGTATCAACTGAGCAGTTGAAAGAGAAACCAATGGTTGCAGCACCAAGCCTTCAAATCCCCGTGCACATCTGGATAGAGATGCACGATAACGAGAATAAAGAACCGGATGCCTGTGACGTGATCGTCCGCATGGAAGACGGCACGTACTACACGGCGGTTTTCGTCACGCTGCCGTTCCTCGCCCGGCAGATGGACTTAAGCTACGAAGTCGGCAAGGGCATCCCCTACACGCCGCCAGTACGTTATGCCGCGCTCGAAACGCCGCATATCATCGTGTCAAACCTCAAGCAAGACACGATCGAAGACACGATCGACAACCTGCTCGCGCTCGACATCTTCGAGAACCTGTTCACGCAGGTGACGGATGAAGAGGGCAACGAGCTTGACTACCGCCTGCCGAAAAAGACGGGCAAGCGCGCGACGTCTGAAGTCGCGGCAGTCGTCCTCAACGAAGTCCTCATGGTGCAGGACGGCACGACGACCGTCGCCTGACGGCGCCGCTTAGATTCCCCCACACCCACCAACTGAACATTTT
>JAEVZT010000320.1 GCA_023392115.1 Chloroflexota bacterium | reverse complement strand
TTCTACCACGCGCCCTACCGCATCCCCTACGCCGACGCCATCCAAGCCGAGTACGCGCCATTGGCAATCGGCGATCAGTTCGCGCCTCTGTGGTCAACCCACTGGTTCCGGGTCGATTATGCGATTCCCGAAGCGTGGCGCGGCGCTGAAGTCCACCTGTTATGGGACTCGTCAAGCGAGGCGTGCGTGTGGATCGACGGGCAGCCGCAGCAGGGGCTGACCGGGACGGAAGCGCACCCCGAGGAGCCGATGCCGATCCGCACCAAGTACCGGCTGTCGCCGTCGGCGAACGGGGGTGAAACAGGAAGACTTTATGTTGAGGCGGCGGTCAACACGCTTTTCGGCGTGTCGGCGCAGCCGTTCCAGCAGACAGGCTTGCTCCGGCGCGCCGAGTTGGCACTGTTCGACCGCGAAGCATGGGATTTGTACTGGGATGTCGCCGTGATCGTCGGCATGGCGCTTGGCTTGCCGCAGGACAGTCCGCGCGCGTATCAGGCGCTTGACGCTGCCAACCGGATCGTTAACGCCGTTGACCCCGACGACCGCTCGACGTGGGCGGCGGGGCGCGCACTCGCGGCATCATTCCTCGCCGAGCGCAACGGCGACAGCCAGCACCGGATTTACGCCGTCGGTCACGCGCACATTGACACAGCATGGCTGTGGCCCCTCGCTGAAACAAAGCGCAAGTGCGTCCGCACCTTCTCGACGGCGCTGCGGAACATCGAGGATTACCCCGATTACCTGTTCGTCTGCTCACAGGCGCAGCAGTACGACTGGATCAAGCACAACCAGCCCGCCCTGTACGACCAGATCAAGGCGGCTGTCGCCGCCGGACGCTTCATCCCAGTCGGCGGGACGTGGGTCGAACCGGACTGCAACATCCCGTCAGTCGAATCGCTCGTGCGCCAGTTCCTCTACGGGCAGCGCTTCTTTGAGCAGGAATTCGGCAGCCGCTGTGAGGAATTCTGGCTGCCGGACACCTTCGGCTATCCCCCCGCCCTGCCGCAGATCATGCGCGGCGCGGGCATCAAGTATTTCCTGACGCAGAAGCTGTCGTGGAACCAGTTCAACAAGCCGAACCGCTCGACATTCATCTGGGAAGGATTGGACGGCAGCCAAGTCCTGACCCACTTCCCGCCAGCGGACAGCTACAACGCGGTTGCCACCGTGCCGGAAGTGGTTTTCAGCGTCCGCAACTTCAAGGATCACGAGCATTCGCGCGAGAGCATGTACGTCTTCGGCTATGGCGACGGCGGCGGTGGACCGACAGCCGAAATGCTCGAACGGCTGGCGCGCATGAAGGATGTCGACGGATTGCCGCGCGTAGAGATCGCCCCGCCGCAGGCGTTCTTCAGCAAAATTGCGGAGAAGTGGGACGACTACACGACATGGGTCGGCGAGCTGTACTTCGAGATGCACCGCGGCACGTACACATCGCAGGCGCGCAACAAGAAGCACAACCGCGCCTGTGAGCTGCTCCTGCGTGATGTCGAGCTGCTGTCAGTCCTCGCGCCGATTACGTATCCACAGGCGGAGATCGAGCGGCTGTGGAAGCTCGTCCTGCTCTACCAGTTCCACGACATTCTGCCCGGTTCGTCAATCGACCTCGTCTATCAGGACTCGGAAGCGCAGTATGCCGAAATCGAGGCGAGCGCGGCGGGGCTTCGTCAGTCGGCGCTCGATGCCCTGATCCCGCCTGCGGCTGAAACGCCGAACACCATCACCGTCGTCAATACGCTGCCATTTGCCCGCACCGAAGTGATTGAAGTTGAAGTTGTGAGCGGCGCGCAGCAGTCGAGCGACGGCAAAGGCTTGTTCGTCGTCGACAGCCCTGCTCTTGCGCCGAAATCGATCGCGCTCGACCAAACCGGATCATTCTCGCCCGTCACCGTGACGCACGACGGCGACACGTTTGTCCTCGAAAGCGAAGCGATCCGCGCGGTCTTTCGCGCCGACGGTCGCCTGATCAGCCTCACCGACAAAACCCTCGCCACCCGCGAGGCGATCGCGCCCGAAGGCGGCAACCAGTTCATCATCTACGACGACAACCCGATCAACTGGGATGCGTGGGACGTCGACGTGTTCCACCTCGAGACAAAAGGCGAGCCACTGCGGGCGGCGTCGGCGGAAGTTGTCGAGGCGGGACCTGTACGCGCCAGCATCCGCTTCACCTACGAAATCAGCCCGCGCAGCCGAATTGTACAAACGGCTGCGCTGACCTGCACCGGCAAGCGGCTCGACTTCGATCACACCGTTGACTGGCATGAGAAGCACAAGCTGCTGAAGCTGGAGTTTCCGGTCACCGTGCGCGCCGATTACGCGACCTACGAAATGCAGTACGGGCACGTCCGCCGACCAACGCACTTCAACACCAGCTACGATCTGGCGCGCTTTGAAGTCCCGGCGCACCGCTGGGTCGACTTCTCCGAATATGGTTTTGGCGTGACGATGCTCAACGACTGCAAGTACGGTTTCAGCGTCCACGGCAATACGATGCGGATGTCGGTGCTGCGCGCGCCGACCAACCCCGACCCGACGGCAGATATGGGGACGCACAGCTTCCGCTGCGCGCTCTACACGCACGATCAGTTCATGACGTCGGAAGACCCGACGGTGGAAGGCTTGCGCTTCAACGTGCCGCTGCTCGTGCAGCCGACCGCCGGGCGCTTCGACGGCGATACGGTTTTCAGCGTCGGCGGGACGCTCGTCATCGACGCGGTCAAGCAAGCCGAGGACTCGGATGACATCATTGTCAGGTTGTACGAGTCGCACGGCGGGCGCGGGACGGCAGATTTCCGATCGGTGCTGCCGCTTCGGCGGGCGGCTCTGTGCAACCTGCTCGAAGAGCCGACCGCCGAACTTGAAATGCGCGAGGGCGCAGTCGAGCTGGACTACACGCCCTTCCAATTGATCACGCTCCGGTTGAGCCGCTAGCGTGAACTACGTTTCGTAATCAGGCAGGCGCTCAAGCTGGCGCGAGCCGACGCTTAACCGGACTTCGTCCTCGTCAATCGAGCGAACCCAGTTGGTCGGCACCAGCTTGCGCGCCTTGAACAGCAGCCCCTGCGCGATGACGATGTGCG
>JAEVZT010000274.1 GCA_023392115.1 Chloroflexota bacterium | reverse complement strand
ATGTAGTAGCGCCCTTTGACCTTCACCGGATCAAACATGCCGGGGATGGTCGTCGACGCGCGCACCGCCTTGTGAATCGGCACGTCAGTCATGAAGTGGTTGTGTTCGTCTTTGAAGTTGTACCTGCCGTTGAAGACGGCGCGGATCGGCTCGTCAAGCGCCGTCGCGATCAGGTAAAGGTCGATGTCGGTCTGGCGAAAGTCTTGTGACGGCAGCAGCGCGCGAAACAGGTCTTCGAGCGCCACGCTGTCGAAGAAACCGCTGACGTGTGTCTGGCTGTCCACCAGCAGGTCGAGCACCTCGCCGATGACATCGCCGCCAGAGATCAGCGTCGGCAGCGTCTTCAAGAACTTCACGCCTGCCAAGCCGGTCTGCAGCGCCTGCGCGGCAATTTCGCCAACGCGCGGGCGGAACAGCATCGTCGAGGTCAGTGTTTGCACCCATTTGTCGAATTTAGGGACGTAGGCTTGCCGCTGGTAAAGCGCTGTCAGCAGGCTTTCAGGCGTCGCGCCGGCGGCGAGAAACGTCCCCGCGACCGCGCCCGCGCTCGAACCGACGATTGACGAGATAGGCTCGCCCTTCAGCGCCTGAAGCACGCCCAGATGAAAGTAGAACGCTTTGGTCGCGCCACCGCTGAGAACGAGCGCCGTTCCCTGTTGCTTTTGCAAGTCGTGTATCGTGTCCATTGCGGTTGCCCCCATAGTTCCATTGTTAACAATTCGGCGGACTCTTCCTAAGGACAAACATCATTCAATTCGTTGTCGATAGACATATCTGAATGACGATCGTCGACCGCGTGATGAACATCAGGGACATATATGCCCTTCCGCACTACTTCGACGTTCCCAAAAGTATTACGTTATAGGAAACCTGATCCGGATGAGGCATAAATCCAATGGTTGAATTAGTCAATGTGCATGGTTTTGATCTGGATGCTGAAGCTGTGCTTGACCCGGCGATTGTCCCAAATGGCAGTCCGGTCGATCTCAGCGCTGAGCCGCATGCCATTTTTTTGACGGGCGTCACCGGCTTCATCGGCGCGTATCTGCTGCGCGAGCTCCTCGACGACACCGGCGCTTATGTATACACCTTAGCGCGCGCTGACAGCCATGCCCATGCGATAGAACGCATCCGCGAGAATCTCGAAACGTACAGCCTGTGGGATGAAACACTGGCATACCGCATCATTCCGATCGTTGGCGATCTGAAACTGCCGCTGTTCGGACTAACCGAAACGGCATTCGCCGAGCTGGCAACCACAGTCGATGTCGTCTACCACTGCGGAAGCAAGTTGAGCTATATCGCACCATACGAGTACCTCAAGTCGGCAAATGTCGGCGGCACGCATGAAGCGCTTCGACTGGCGACGCAGTCGCGGACGAAGCCACTGCATTACGTTTCATCGATCGGCATCCTGCTTGACTACCAAACGCCTTCCGGTGGTGAAGAAGACGCCGACCTCAATCCCTACATGTGCCCGCCGATCGGATACTTCCAATCGAAGTACGTTGCCGAAAAGCTGGTACGAACAGCCCGTGATCGCGGCGTTCCAGTGACAGTTCAGCGCATCGGCTTGATCGTTGGCGACAGCCGCACTGGCATCTCGAACGCGGATGACTTCGTTGCCCGGCTGATCATCGGCTCGATTTTGGCGGGGTATGCGCCCGGCGTTTCGACGAACATGGACATGACACCAGTTGACTGGGTGTCGAAAGCGATGATCTACCTGTCGCGCCAGCCCGAATCAGTGGGCAAGGTCTTTCACCTGCTTAACCCGCAGCCGATCCGTTGGTGTGACGTGTTCGATCTCGTCAACGAACACGGCTATCCGGTCAACAAGCTGCCGTTCGCCGATTGGGTCAGCGCCGTCGAGGCAAACGCCGATCCGGAAACCAACCCGCTCTGTCCGCTTCTACCTTTCTTCCATATCAGTTTTGCCCGCCGCATGATGGGCGTCAGCGATGAGGCTTACTTCGCGCTTGGAACAGAAGCGACACAGCGCGCGCTTGAGAACGCCGGCTTCACCTGCGCCGCCATCGACAGCCGCTTCATGCAGCTGTATCTGGAGCAGTTCGCGCGGCTTGGTCGGCTAAATGGTAAAATACCCCACGGTGTGCATGTCTGATTTTCCGTGTTGGCGCGCGGGAACGGAGAGAATGCCGTGAAAACGCTCAGAAACAGCCTGATCGCGCTGCTGGTGCTCGCAGTCATCGTTTACCGCGCGCACCGCTGGTTGATCGCGCGTGTCCTGCGGCTGACGCCGCCGAAGTATCGCGTCGCCGTCGAACACGGGCTGCGCATCCCGATGCGCGACGGGCTGACGCTCGCCGCCGATCACTACGCGCCGAAAGCGGCAGGGCAGTTCCCGACGATCCTGATCCGCTCGCCGTATGGCAGAAACGCGCGCGCCGGGTCATTCGGGCTGCTGCTGGGCTTCTTCGGACACCGGTTCGCCGAACGCGGCTATCACGTCCTCATTCAGGACACGCGCGGACGCTTCGACTCACAGGGTGTGTTCAATCCCTATTTCAACGAGTCGGATGACGGTCACGCCACGCTTGAGTGGCTGTGCAGCCAGCCGTGGTCGAACGGCGTTATCGGGCTGTGGGGTGGCAGCTATCTGGGGATCGTCCAGTGGGTGATCGCCGCCGATTCGCCCGCCGTCAAAGCGATCATGCCGGCGATCACGAGCACGCAGCTCCAGAAGATCGTCTATCCTGACGGCGCGCTTGACCTCGGTCTGGCGCTCCGCTGGATGACGATTTTCAACAGGCTCGATCAAGCGCGCACTAACCCGCTCAAGTCGCTGCTGCTGCTGTGGGATGTCGAAAAAACTATCCAGCCCGCCCTGCTCCACCTGCCAATGGTCGAAGCCGACACTATCGCGCTCGGCAGCAAGGTTGACTTCTTCCACGACTGGATCCAACACAGCGACATGTCCGACGATCTGTGGCGCGAAAACGTCGAAAAGATCAAGCTGAAGCAGGTCACGCAGCCAACCTACCTGATGAGCGGTTGGTACGATTTCTTCCTGCGCGGCACGCTCGACGATTACGCCACCCTACGTGACCTTGGACGCCGCCCGTACCTGACGATCGGTCCGTGGCATCACTTTGGCGCGATTACGAGCATGGCGGATCTGCGCGAAGGGCTGGTGTGGTTCGACGCCCACCTGTACGATGATCGCAGCCGCCTACGCGAAAAACCTGTCCGTATCTTTGTCATGGGCGCGAACGAATGGCGCGATATGGACAGCTTCCCGCCGCCTTCGACAGAAACGCGCTATTACCTGCAAGCCGCGTCGATGTTAGCGACCGAACCGGCACATGCTTTAGCCGAACCTACGCACTACACCTATGACCCGTCCGATCCGACTCCGGCGGTTGGCGGCGCGATCTTCAGCATTCTGGGTGGCAGACGCGACAACCGCGCCCTTGAAGCGCGTTCTGATGTGCGCACATACACGACATCGCCGCTGCGTGAAGCCGTCGAAATCATCGGGCGCGTCCGGCTCGAACTCTATGCCCAGTCGAGCCTTGAGTACACCGACTTCTTCGGCAGATTGTGCGACGTGCATCCCGACGAGCGCTCATTCAACATCTGCGAAGGGCTGTTCCGCGTCGAACCCGGCAAGGTGGCTAAACAGCCAGACGGGAGCATGTGCGTCGAAATCGACATGTGGGCGACGGCGCACCGCTTCCAGCCGGGTCACAGCATCCGCTTGCAGGTGTCAAGCGGCGCGCACCCTCACTGGAGTCGCAACCTCGGCACCGGCGAGTATTTCGGCACCTGTACGACCTGCAAAGTCGCCGAACAGACGATTTACCATGATCGCCTGCATCCGTCGGCGCTCGTGCTGCCGGTTATTAAGTAGAGGGTTATGCACGAACTCGCCATTACCACCAGCATCCTCGACATCGCGCTCCGGCACGCGGGTGAGGCGTCGCGGATCACCGACGTGCATCTGGTCATCGGCGAGCTGTCGTCAATGATCGATGACTCGGTGCAGTTTTACTGGGACATCATCAGCCAGAACACGATCGCCGAAGGCGCGGCGCTGCACTTCCGGCGCGTCGCGGCGGAGTTATCGTGCGACCTGTGCGGTCGCCGCTACGGACTGCGCGAGCAGCCCGACCTCGCCTGCCCTGACTGTGGAAGCACGCGCATCAGCGTCGTCTGCGGCGAGGAGTTTTATCTCGACTCAATCGAAGTAGAAGAACGACTAGAGGACGAAACCCATGACGACCCAAGTCCCGGTGCTTGAGAAGGTCTTGAGCGCCAATGACCGCCTCGCGGCAGTCAACCGTCAGATGATCGAACAGGCGGGCGTGTTTGCGCTCAACTTCATGGCATCGCCCGGCGCGGGCAAAACATCGCTGATCGAAAAGACCGTCCAACGGCTTGCCGACCGCCTGCACATCGGCGTGATCGACGGTGATATCGCCACCAGCCTCGACGCCGAACGGGCGCGGCTGGCGGGCGCGACTGCCTTCCAGATCAACAC
>JAEVZT010000064.1 GCA_023392115.1 Chloroflexota bacterium | reverse complement strand
GAGGAAGCCGCCGAGCGCCTGTTCTTTGAACAGCAGACCGACGACGATCGGCGACAGGATGGCGATCAAGCCGAGCGGGATCAGTTCCGCCTGCGCCGACTGCGTCGAGATCGACACCGCCTTGGCGTAGTCAGGCGTCCGCTCGCCGCTCATGATCTCCGGAATGTGCAGCTGACGGCGAACTTCCGCCATGATGTAACCTGCCGCGCGGTTGACAGCTTTGATCAGCAGACCGCTGAACAGCAGCGGCAGGGCGCCGCCGAGCAGCACGCCGACGAACACGATCGGGTCTGCGAGGTTGATCGAGCGAGTGAAGGATTCCAGCCGTTCTTCAGGCATGACGCGCTCGATGTCGATAAAGAACGAGCCGAAGAGTGACACCGCCGCGATGACTGCCGATCCAATGGCGATGCCTTTGGTGATCGCCTTGGTCGTGTTGCCGGCTGCGTCGAGGTCGGCGAGAATCTGGCGCGACGTGTCGTCGAAATCCTCGCCCGCGAGTTCGGCGACGCCGTTGGCGTTGTCCGAAATCGGACCGAAGGTGTCCATCGACACGTTGTTGCCGGTGTGCGAGAGCATGCCGACGCCGATCAGCGTCACGCCAAACAGCGTGTACAAGAAGCGGTTTTCCGCGCCGACATCGCGCATGCTGATCAAGAACAGCGCGAACACCATAATCCACAGGGCTTGGAAGATGCCGCCGACGAGATTGTGCTTGCTGTACCCGCGCCAGATGGCGACGCCCGCCAGCACGATGCCGATCAGGAAGGTTGGCAGCATTAGGTTTGCCGGGAAGGTGACGCTGTAGACGAGGATCGAGGCGATCAGGCTGGCGACGATCACGAGCACCGACCAGACGCTCGACAGGTAGCCGAGCGACACGCCTTCGAGAATCACCAGCGCGGGACCAAAGGCGGTTGCCTTGGCGATGCTCTGGACGCGTTTGCTCTTGGCGCTTGTCGCGTAGGCGGTCAGCGGGTTGAAGGCGACCGCCAGCGCCACGCCGATGGCGACGAGTGAGCCGAGCGAGAGATATGCTAGCATGTCACCGTCGGGGTTCTGCGCGCCGGCATAGAAGACCGCCAGCACGAACGTCGAGATGATGGTGATGGCGCTGGAGATTTCGTAGCTCTTGTACATCGCCTCTTCAGCGTCGTCGACTTTCCACAGCGACACGGCATACGTGCCGACGATCGAGCTGACCACGCCGATGCCGCGCACCAACAGTGGCAGGACGATCCAGAACAACTGCCCGCTCAGGGCGGTCAGGGCGAGACCGAGGATCAGGCTGGAGACGATCGTGACTTCGTAGCTTTCGAAGATGTCCGCCGCCATACCGGCGCAGTCGCCGACGTTGTCGCCGACGAGGTCAGCGATCACCGCCGCGTTGCGCGGGTCATCTTCCGGCAGGTCGGCTTCGACCTTGCCGACGAGGTCAGCGCCGACGTCGGCTGCCTTGGTGTAAATGCCGCCGCCGACGCGCATGAACAGCGCCAGCAGCGTGCCGCCAAAGCCAAATCCGAGCAGCACGTCCGGCGCGGCTTTACCGAAGATGATGAAGAGCATCGTGCCGCCGAGCAAGCCCAAGCCGTCGGTCAACATGCCGGTGATCGTGCCCGAACGATAGGCGATCGTCAGCGCGCGTTTGAAACTGGTGCGGGCGGCTGCCGCCACGCGGACGTTCCCCTGCACCGCCATGTTCATGCCGATGAAGCCGACCGTCGCCGAGAAGATCGCGCCCATGGCGAAAGCGACCGCGCGCCCGATAGCGATGCCGGTCACGGCAGAGGGACAGTCAACGCGCGCCGAGACGCGCTCAGGGTTGAAATCAAGATAACCGTAGTTGGTGGCGACCTGCTTCGCCGTCAGTGTGCGGGCTGCCAGCGCGGTGTGAACTTCGCTCTCCGCGATGCCGCCGGGCGCGTTGACGGCGATGTCCGCCGCGAACGCCGCTTCAACTTCGGTGGGACAAAACAGCTCGTTGGCTTCCCCCGTCGGTCGTACCAGCGCCACGCTCAAGAACATGGCGATGGTGAGCAGGACGATCAGAATGGTGATGGTGCGTAGCTGGGTGCGCAGGTAAGCATTCGCGCCGTCCTTGATGAAGCCCCAGATGCGCTGCATCGCTTGGCTGCCTTTTTCGGCAGCGAAGGTCTGACGAGCCAGCCAGAAGGCATAGCCGAGCGCTATAAAGGCGGTCGCCAGCACGATTAGAATCATCACTTGTTCAAACGGTTGGATTCCTTGCATTGCTTGCATGTAAGTACGTCCTTACTTTTAACGGACTAAATACACGCTCAACCGGGTCTGGAGTCCAAAGTGGGGGAAGGAAGCTTTGCGCTGCCAGACACACCGGATGAGTCGCCCAATGTGCCTATCTCTTAATTGTAGGACTCTGCGATCGTCAAGTGCATTGCCTTCGTCACCGTTTTTAGTGAGACATGTCAGGTATGTCGACCTATCCACCCAGCCTTTAGGGGATATCCCGGCATGCGCATCCACTATAATCGGGCTATCCGTTCATCAAGGGCAGAGGCAGACCACGATGAGCCACCGGTGGAGCGGACTCTTATGGTCACGGTTTCTCGGCAGACGCGAGCGCGAGGAGTTTTCGGCGCTCAATCGCAGCTACGAGGACAAGGTAAAGCACGCGCTCAAACGGGTGTGCAAGGTCAATCATTACTGCAATCCCCCGATCGTTCAGCATTTCTTTTTCGGCACGCCAGCCGTCGATCCGACCACGCTGCGAGTCGTCTTCTGCTTCCGTGATGACGAAGCAGTGGCGCGGGCAGAACAGAATGGACTGACGGCGCACCTGACGCACGAGGTGTGGCTCGCCCTACGCGCTGAAGGCTATCCCGAAGACGCGCTGTCGAGCATTTCGGTGCAGTTTGCGAGCAAGAAAGCCGTCGACGCGGTCGGCGGTCCTTGGCTTTACTTCAGATGACAGCCTTTACTCCAAATCGAAACCGTCAAGGTTGGGGGAGATAACGCGCGCGCCCGCCGAGATCAGGTCGCGGTTGCCGGACGCGCCGCTGTCGAGGGTGTAGACGCGCCGCCCCTGCTCAACTGCCCAGCGCGCTGCGTGCATTGCGCCGCCGTCGGCGTCCGTCTCGGCGACGATCACCGCCTCGCTGAACGCGCTGATCAGGCGGTTGCGGGCGACGAGGCGCGGCGGTGACGGGCGCGCGTCAGGGCTGACCTCGCAGACGAGCGCCCCGCGTTCCCGGATTGCCCGCGCCAGCGCGCGATTCTCAGATGGGTAAATATCGAGCAGACCGCCGCCGAGGACGGCAAGCGTTTTTCCGCCCGGCGATGCCAGCGCGCCATAATGCCCACCAGTGTCGATCCCCAGCGCCAGCCCACTGACGACAATCCAGCCGCGCTGCGCCAGTTCAAAGCCGATGCGTTTCGCCGCTTCGTAGGCTTTGCCCGACGGCTCGCGCGTGCCAACGACTGCCGCCGCCCGTCCGCGCGGCAGATTACCGAGGACGAACAGTGTCGGCGGCGGGTCTTTCAGCGCGAGCAGTGGTTGGGGATATGCCGGATTGGTGTTCGGGATGATGCGGACGCCTGCCGCTTGCCAGCGGTCGATCCGCCGCCGCGTCGCGTCAAGATCGATGGCGCGGATAGCGGTGGCAAGCTTGACGCCGATCCCCGGCACACGCCGCAGCGACCCTTCGTCAGCCGCGATCGCCGCGCACAGATCGCCGTCGAAAATTTCTGTCAACCGCGCCAGCTTTTGAGAGCCAAGATGCTCGATCAGGCTAAGCGCCACCCATTCGACCGACACGATCATTCTTCCTGATAAAATTCGATGATCGACAGCAGCATCGTGTTGATATAGGTGTTCACCTGACGCAGCAGATTCGCCCACTCCGAAGCGCTGCGCGGCAGCGACAGTTCCGTCCACGTTAGGACGGCGTTGATAACGAAGTCGCTGAAGTAGAGGAAGCCGCGCACCGCCTGCGGCAGAGTCAGCCCATCCGCCTCGAGGATCGTTGCATATTCCTTGCCAAGTTTGATCGCTTCCGAAAGACGGGCATCGGGCGCGCCGGCGGCGAGGTAGCCGCGCATCGATTCGAGCACCCGCCGCCCCTGATCGCGTGTGTGGATGCGCGCTTCTTCGGACATCGCCGTGTACCAATCTTGATGGATGAGCGTGCCGCCGCCGACTTCGATCCGCGTCTGTCCGAGCGCGTTCTGAAGGATCACCTGCACTTCGAGCGGCTGAAGCTCGCCCTGCGTTTCGGCATAATGAAGCAGGTCGCTTTTGCGAAAACGCCGGTGTCCGCCCGGCGTCCGCCGCGACGGTAGATCGCCTTTATCTGCCCAATTGCGCACCGTCGCCGGGTGAACGCCGAGTATCTCTGCTGCCTGCCGCAAACTAACCCATTCGGGTGTGTCGCTCATCGTGATCCTGTCCCCCGTGCGTCCCGTTTCGCGCCGACTGCGGACGCGTGTATGTCTACACGATAAGTATACAAGGGGAAAGGGAACGCGAAACAGTAGGGACAGGGGCGGCGGAGTTGATCCGCCCGACGCTCAAGCGTCGGGCTTGAAGAAAAAAGCCCAGTGAACCGGGCTGAACAGCCGGTTTCAGCCGGCTTACTTATCAGCAGGCGGAGGCTTCGAAGGCTTGTCCGGTATTGAGTTTCGTTCTTCTCTCGCTTGTAGAACCTCACCCTGCTTGCTTCGCAAGCCGTCCCTCTCGTCGCTTCGC
>JAEVZT010000255.1 GCA_023392115.1 Chloroflexota bacterium | reverse complement strand
TGGTCTGAAGGATCGCCATCGGGATCGCCAGATAATAGACGTACGTTTCCATTTTTTCCCGACCGCCCGGCTCTTTCTGCATCTGCTCAAGGCGGGGGATAACGGGCGTCAGCACTTGCAGAATAATCTGCGCGGTGATGTACGGGTACACACCGTTGGCGCTCACGCTGAAGTTGCGCAGTGCGCCGCCGGAGAGCAGGTTCAGCACGCCGAACAAGCCCGCCTGACTCTCGATCAGGTTTTCCAGCGCGACGCGGTTGACGCCCACCACCGGAACGTGCGCCGCAAACTGGTAGATCACCAGAATCAAGCCGGTGAACAGGAGTTTATTACGCAGGTCTGGTAGGCGGAAGGCATTGCGTAAAGCCTCAATCATGCCTGTGTCCTCAAGTTCTAAAGGTTCACGAAAAAGAAGGGGAGAGGATGCGTTTCACCCTCGTCCCCCCGGCGCTGATTTTACGCCTGATTGTAGAACTTGGCGAGCTTCTCCTTGGGGAGCAGCTTCACCGTCACGCGCGCGCCCTTCAGCGGCTGCGGAATGATTTCAGTCGTACCGCCCGCCGCGCTGATCTTTTACTGCGCGTTCTTGCTAAAGCGGTGAGCGCGAACCGTGAACGTCTTGCTCAGGTCGCCGCTGCCGAGGATGACGACCGGTTTCATCGCGTTGCGGATCAAACCGCGTTCCGCGAGCAGTTCCGGTGTGATCGTCGTGCCGGCATCGAACAGGGCTTCCAGCTTGGCGAGGTTGACTTCCTGATACTCGACGCGGAAGATGTTCGTGAAGCCGCGCTTGAACGGCAGGCGGCGCACCAACGGAAGCTGACCGCCCTCGAAGTACGGACCCTTGCGCGCCGTACGACCGCGCGCGCCCGCGCCCTTCTGACCGCGACCGGCGGTCTTGCCCTTGCCGGACGCGATACCGCGCCCGACGCGCATCTTCTTCTTCTTTGAACCCTTATCGGGTTGCAGGTCGTGTAGCTTCATTACTCTGCTTCCTTCAACTCGTCCACCTGTATAAGGTGGCGAATCTTATTGATCTGCCCGCGCACGGTCGGCGTGTCTTCACGAACGACGCTGTAGTGCATCCGGCGCAGACCGAGTGCCTTGACCGTCTCGCCTTGGCTCTTTTCGTAGCCGATCGGACTTCTGACCAGCGTAATACGAAGTTTGTTAGCCATTGTTCGTCTCCGACTCTGACTGGCGCGTCCGCTCCCAGAACGGGCGCACGTGGTTGAGCGGCTTGCCGCGCATCGACGCCATGTGTTCGGGCGTGCGCAGCATTTCCAGCGCCGTGATCGTCGCCATCGCCACGTTGAGCAGGTTGTTGCTGCCCTGACTCTTGGTCAACACGTCACGGACGCCAACCGCCTCAAGCACGGCGCGAACGCCGCCGCCGGCGATAACGCCTGTACCGGGGGTCGCCGGCTTGAGCAGCACGCGCGCGCCACCGTATTCGCCGACCACCATGTGCGGAATCGTCGTGCCCGACAGCGCGACCGAACGCATGCGCCGCCGCGCGCGATCTGTGCCCTTGCGGATGCTGTCAGGAACGGCGCGCGCCTTGCCAATGCCAATGCCGATGCGCCCGTTTCCATCGCCGACGACGACGACGGTGCGGAAGGCGAAGCGGCGTCCACCCTTGATCACCTTGGCAACGCGCTTGATGTCAATTACGCGTTCTTCAAGTTCTTCACGATCCTCACGCGACTCACGCGGTTCGCGGTCGCGGCGATCGCGGCGATCACGATTCGGGCGCTCGTCACGCTGTTCACGTTGCTCTCTGTTCGTCATCGAATCCCTCTTAGAATTCCAGACCGCCTTCGCGCGCGCCTTCGGCAAGCGCCGCCACGCGACCATGATACTGGTAGCCGCCTCGATCAAAGACGACCTTCGTAATACCGGCTTCCTTCGCGCGCTGCGCGATCAGCTGCCCCACGAGCTTGGCGCCGTCGACTTTCGACTTGCCGTCAAGCTGCGAGGCAACGTCCTTGTCCAGCGTCGACGCCGCGGCGAGCGTCCGCCCGGCGGTGTCGTCGATCACCTGAACGTAGATGTTCGTCAGGCTGCGGAAGACGTTCAGGCGCGGGCGTTCCGGCGTACCGATCACGCGACCGCGCACGCGGCGATGTCGGCGCTCACGCGATTCGCGCTTCTTTTGCAGTTGCTTTGCAGTAGCCATGTTCTATACCCTGACCTATTTACCCGTCTTACCAACCTTGCGGCGAATGACTTCGTTGGAGTAACGAATGCCCTTGCCGAGGTAGGGTTCCGGCGGACGCAGCTTGCGAATATTGGCTGCCACCTGCCCGACCATCTGCTTGTCGACGCCCTTCACACGCAGGTGGAAGGTATTGGCGTTGACGCGCTCGACTTCGAACGAGATGCCTTCGGGCGGCGTGACGACGACTTCGTGCGAGAAGCCAAGCTTCATCGCAAGGTCTTTGCCGCGCAGCTCGCCGCTGTAACCGACGCCTTCAACTGTCAGCGCCTTGGTGTAGCCTTCGGAAACACCCTGCACCATGTTCGCCAGCAGCGCGCGCGTCAGTCCATGAAGTGACCGGTGTTCGCGCTCGTCGGATGGGCGGGTGACAACAACCGAACCGTCTTCCTGTGCAACACTGATCTCCGGGTGAACCGTGAAACTCAGTTCACCCTTTGGTCCCTTGACGGCAACGTCCTGACCGTCGATGTTGATGGAAACCTTGTCCGGGATCGGAATGGGTTTTTTACCTATACGTGACATTGCATCACCCTCTTACCACACGTAGCACAGCACTTCGCCGCCAACACGTTCGCGGCGAGCCTGCTGCGCAGTCATCACGCCCTTCGGCGTGGTGACGATCGCGATGCCGACACCGCTCAACACGCGCGGAAGATCGGCGCGGTTGCGGTAGACGCGGCGTCCCGGCTTGCTCACGCGCTGGATGTTGGTGATCACCGGGCGGCGTTCGCGCCGAGCGCCATGATACTTCAGATTAATCGTGATCAGCTTGTAAGGCGTCTCATCGCCGACGGTGTAGTCTTCGATGTAGCCTTCTTCTTTCAGAATCCGGGCAATTTCCACCTTGATCTTCGATACAGGCACTTCAACGGTGGCTTTGCCAGCCAGCAGCGCATTGCGAATGCGTGTCAGCATATCTGCGATAGGATCGCTAACCATGCGTCGTCCTCTTTCTTACCAGCTCGACTTCACCACGCCGGGAATTCTCCCTTGCAGTGCCAGTTCACGGAAGTGGATGCGGCACAGACCGAAGCGGCGGATATAACCGCGCGGGCGACCGCAGATTTTTCCCGAATTCGGGTCTACATACTGGCAGCGATTACGCACGCGCACCTTGTACTTCCGGCGTCCTTCGCGAGCCGTGATCGATTTCTTCGCCATAAGTCCCTCGTCTCAGCCTTTAGCTCTCGCGGAAGGGCATTCCCATCAGTTTTAGCAGTCGACGCCCTTCCTCGTCCGACTGAGCCGTCGTCACGACCGTGATTTCCATGCCGCGCACTTTGTCGATCTTATCGTACTGAATTTCCGGGAAGACCAACTGTTCGCGCAAGCCGATGGTGTAGTTTCCACGACCGTCGAACGTGTCCGGGGACACGCCGCGGAAGTCGCGGATACGCGGCAGCGCGACGTTGATCAACCGGTCGAGCAGCGCCCACATTCGATCGCCGCGCAGCGTCACTTTAGTGCCGATGGCGCGACCTTCACGCAGCTTGAACGCTGCGATGCTCTTACGCGCCTTGTTGACCACCGGCTGCTGCCCGGTGATGAGACGCAGGTCGCTCACGGCACCGTCAAGGGACTTCGGGTTGTCGATGGCTTCGCCAACGCCGATATTGACGACAACCTTCTCGATGCGGGGCACCTGCATGATGTTGTCGTAACCGAATTCGCTCATCAGCGCCGGGACGATCTGCTGTTCATAACGTTCTTGGATGCCGTACTTCATGAGTCGTCCTCGCCTACTCGATGTCGGACTTGCACTTCTTGCACACGCGGACTTTGTAACCGTCCTCGCGCACGCGGAAGCCGACTCGTGTTGCCTTGTTACAATTCGGGCACACAAGCATCACATTCGAAAGATGGAGCGGCGCGTCGAATTCGACGATCTGCGCCGGCACCTGACGGTTCCCCGCCTGACGCGCCTTTTCATGGCGCTTCATCACGTTGATCCCCTGAGCGACCACGCGATCCTTCTTCGGGAAGACGGCGGTCACTGTGCCGCGTTCCCCTAGGTCTTTGCCGGCGATCACCTCGATGGTGTCGCCCTTCTTGATTCGCTGCATCTTCTACCCCTCGCTCACTTATAGGGTTTCCGGCGCAAGCGATGCGATCTTCAGGAAGCCCTTATCGCGCAGTTCGCGCGCCACAGGACCAAACACGCGGGTGCCGCGCGGGTTCTGCAGGTCATCGTTGAGGATCACCGCCGCGTTGTCGTCGAACCGAATGTACGATCCGTCGTCGCGCCGGTATTCCTTCGCCACGCGCACGATCACCGCCTTGACCACGTCACTCTTCTTCACGCTGCCCTGCGGCTGCGCGCTCTTGACGGTGGCGACGACGATGTCGCCGACGCTGCCGTAACGGCGGAACGAACCGCCCATCACGCGGATCACCAGCAGTTCTTGGGCGCCGGTGTTGTCGGCAACTTTTACACGGGACTCGGTTTGAATCATGATCCGTTACTCCTCGTCCGCCTCTGCGTCGCCGCTCTGAACCACTGCCTCATCTGCCAGCGTTTCAAGGGTCACAACGCCCGTTGATTCCATCACTTCTTCGACCACCCAGCGCTTGTGGCGGCTGAGCGGCTTGCTTTCGACCACGCGGACGAGCGCGCCGACCGGGATCGCATTGCTCTCGTCGTGCGCCATAATCTTCTTGGTCGTGCGAACAACCTTCTTGTAAATCGGGTGCATTTTGCGGTTTTCGATAACCACAACCACCGTCTTATCCATCTTGTCGCTTACGACACGACCGACCAAGCGGCGACGCTTATTTGCTGCCATTGCTCTTTTCCTTCCGCCCCTGCACCGTGAGGTTGCGCTCACGGATGACTGTCAGCAGTCGTGCGATGTCGCGACGGGTGCGCCGGATCACATTCGCATCATCAAGCTGACCGAACGCCTTCTGGAAGCGGAGGTTGAACAGCGCCTCTTTCTGGTCTTCCAGCTCGTCGAGCAGTCTATCGTCGTTGAACTCGCGAATTTCACGAATGTCCATTAGCCACCAATCTCCTGCCCGGAAATCGGGTCGATGCGCCGGACAATCTTGGTCTTGATCGGCAGCTTGTGTGCCGCCAGACGGAGGGCTTCCTTCGCTTCTTCCTCAGGAATGCCGCCCATCTCGAACAAGATACGTCCCGGGCGAATGACGGCGACCCAGTATTCCACCGGACCTTTACCTTTACCCATGCGGGTTTCGGCGGCGCGCTTGGTGAACGGCTTGTCCGGGAACACGCGGATCCAGACCTTGCCACGACGCTTGATGTAACGCACCATCGTCCGGCGTGCCGCTTCAATTTGGCGGCTCGTCATCCAGATCGGTTCCATCGCCATCAAGCCGAACTCACCAAAGGAGACGGTCGATCCACGATACGCCTTGCCCGTCATGCGTCCGCGCTGCTGCTTGCGATACTTGACTCGTTTCGGCATTAACATAATCACACACTCCAAACGCGAACCCTTACGGGTTGGCGTATGCTTCCTTCTCGGTCGCCGGTTTCGCCGTCTGTTCGTTGCCGAGGACTTCGCCCTTGTAGATCCACACCTTGATGCCGATGCGACCAAAGGTTGTCAGCGCTTCGGCGTTGGCAAAGTCGATGTTCGCCCGCAGCGTTCCACGCGGCACGCGACCGTCACTCTGCCACTCGCGGCGCGCCATGTCCGCGCCGGCAAGACGACCGCTGATCTCGATCTTGATGCCCTGCGCGCCCTGACGCATCGCTTGGCTCAACGCGCGCTTGATGGCGCGGCTGTGACCGATGCGGCGTTCAAGCTGCTGGGCAATGTTTTCCGCCACGAGCAGCGCGTCGGTGTCGGGCTTGTCGATCTCGTTGACCTCGACTTTCGCCTTCTTGCCGGTGAGCTGTTCAAGGTCTTGGCGAATCTGCTTGACCGCTTCACCCTTGCGCCCGATCAGGATGCCGGGGCGGGCGGTGTGAATCGTGACCTGAAGCTGATTGGGATAGCGCTCGATCTCGATACGCGACACGCCAGCCTTTTCGCCCGCCTTCTTGACGTAGCGGCGGATGGCGAAGTCTTCTTGCAGCAGGTCGCGGTAGCGAGCGCCCTGCGCGTACCAGCGGGCATCCCAATCACGATTGACCTTCAGCCGGAAGCCAACCGGATGTACTTTACGCCCCATACTTATTTACCCTCTCGTTGAGCCAGAATGACGGTCACATGCGACGTGCGACGCTTGCGCGGTTTGTAGCGACCACGCGCGCCCGCCTTGAATCGCTTGAGCATCGGACCGCCGTCGGCGGAAATCTTGCTGATGACCATGTCCTCACGCGGCAGGTCAAAATTGTTCTCCGCATTCGCCAGCGCCGAAGACACCAGCTTGTGCAGAATAGTTGCGCCCTTCTGCGGCATGAATTTCAGCACCGTGAGCGCCTGCTCTGCCCCCATCCCACGCACTTGATCACAGACCAAGCGCAGCTTCTGAGGGCTGATCGAAACGTAACTCCAGCTTGCGCGGACTTCCATTGTCGATGCCCCCCTACCGCTTCTTCTTCTCGACCATGTGCCCGCGATACGTGCGCGTCGGGGCGAATTCGCCCAGCTTGTGACCGACCATATTTTCGGTCACATAGATCGGCACGTGGCGGCGACCATCATGGACAGCGATCGTATGTCCGACCATTTGCGGGAAGATGGTGCTTGCCCGGCTCCATGTGCGGATCACGACCTTCTTATTATCAGCGTTCAGCTTCTCGACCTTCTTGAGCAGCTTCGGGCTGATGAATGGACCCTTTTTCAGCGAACGACCCATAGTTCTTTCCTCAGCTCACAGTTCACAGTTCACAGTCTCCAGTTCACAGTTCACAGCCTGTTAACCGCCGCTGACTGTGAACTATCTCCTGTTAACTGCTAACTTCTAGCGTCTCTTGCCACGACGACGGACGATGAAGCGGTCGGTGCGCTTGTTCGTGCGCGTCCGCTTGCCGAGCGCGGGCTTGCCCCACGGCGTCTTGGGACCGGGCATACCGATGCCCGAACGACCTTCACCACCACCGTGCGGGTGACCACCGGGATCCATCGCGATACCACGAACCGTCGGACGCCAGCCGAGCCAGCGGGTGCGCCCCGCCTTGCCGAGCTTGATGTTGCCGTGATCCGTGTTGCCGACCTGACCGATCGTCGCCATGCAGCGTTCGTGGACGAGGCGTACTTCGCCGCTGGGCAGACGCACCTGCGCGTAAACGCCTTCCTTCGCCAGCAGCTGCGCCGACACGCCTGCCGCGCGGGCAAGCTGTCCGCCGTTCCCCGGCAGCAGTTCGACGTTGTGAATCTGCGTGCCGACCGGGATGTCGCGGATGTAAAGCGCGTTGCCGGGGCGGATTTCCGCCAGTTCGCCGTTGCCGATGCGATCGCCAACCTTCAAGCCGAGCGGCGCGATGATGTAGCGCTTCTCGCCGTCTTCATACTGCAGCAGCGCGATTCGCGACGAGCGATTCGGGTCGTACTCGATAGCGAGGACTTCCGCCACCGCGTCGAACTTGTCGCGCTTGAAGTCGATGATGCGGTAGCGCCGCTTGTGACCGCCGCCGCGATGGCGAACGGTGAGACGCCCCTGATTGTTGCGCCCGCCGCGCTTGCGCAGCGCTTCCGTGAGCGAACGCTCCGGCTTTGACTTCGTGATTTCTTCGAACGAGTGCCCCGTCATCCCCCGGCGACCCGCCGAGGTGGGGTTGTAGACTTTAATAGGCATTTCGATTTCGCCCCTTGAAGTTCACAGGTCGCGGGTCAAACCGGCGCTTGCCGCCGGCGTGCTCCGCATCCTGAGGACTCTAGACATTGAACAGTTCGATCTTCTCGCCCGGCTGAAGCGTCACGATGGCTTTCTTCCATTCCTTCGAGCGCATGTACGCGCGGCGTCCGCGCATCCCACGCTTCGCAGGCATGATCATCGTGTTGACCTTCTTCACCCGCTTGTCGAAAATAGTCTCCACCGCTTGACGGATTTGAATCTTGTTGGCATTCATGGCGACCTCGAACACGTATTGATTGAGGTCGTCGGTCAGAATGTTGCTCTTTTCCGTCACAACCGGGCGGATGATGATGTCATACAGATGCAGTTCTGGCATGGCGTTATTCCCCTTGCCCCCAAATCTGCTTGATGACTTCCAGCGCGTCAAGAGGCACGATCACCCGGTCGTACTGAAGCAGATCGCGAATGTTCAGGTAGTTGGTCAGCAGCGCCTTGGCGTCGGCGATGTTGTTGACGGTGCGCTGGACGACGTCGTCGTTGCGTGTGAACAGCACGAGCTTCGAGTTCTCACCCGCGAGCACCGTCAGCACGCGCGCCATTTCCTTCGTCTTGGGCGTCGATGGCGTGAGCTGGTCGACGAACACGAGCTGCCCATCGGCGAAAAGCGCGCTCAGGGCGCTGCGGATCGCCGCGCGGCGCATCTTCTTCGGCATATCCTTCGTGTACTTGCGCGGCTTGGGACCCATTGGGCGACCGCCGCCGACAAACTGAGTCGCCGTGCGCGAGCCGTGACGGGCGCGCCCGGTGCCCTTCTGCCGGTACATCTTTGCCGTCGTGCGGCTGACTTCACCGCGACGCTGGGTGCTGTGCGTACCGAGGCGGGCATTCGCCATCTGGCGAACGTACGCCTGATGCATCAAGCCCTTATTTACCTTGGTTTCAAAAATATCGGCGGGCAGGTCGATGGTATTCACCTGCTTACCGGTAATGTCCAGAACTGGAACTTGCATGTTTTCTATCCCTCCCGCTTAACCACGACGTACACGCGCGGGCTTGATGACCACGATGCCGCCGTTGGCGCCGGGGACAGACCCTCTCACGGCGAGCAGGTTCTTCTCGGCGTCCACGACCACCACTTCAAGGTTCTGGGCAGTGACGCGGTCATTCCCCATGCGCCCCGCCATTTTCTGACCCTTGAACGTGCGACCCGGCGTCGTCGTGCCACCGACCGAGCCCGGCGCGCGTTCGCGGTCGGACTGACCATGAGTCTTGTTCTGCCGCGCGAAGCCGTGACGCTTCACCGTGCCGGCAAAGCCGCGACCCTTGCTCTTGCCGATCACATCGACGCGCTCGCCCAACGTGAACACGTCGACTTTGACCTGCGCGCCTTCTTCCACATCAACGTCACCGTTGCGAACGCGGAACTCGCGCAGGTGGCGCAGCGCGGGCAGGTTGTTGCGCTTCAGGTGACCAAGCACGCCGCGCGTCATGCGCTGCGGTTTGGTTTCGCCGTAACCGAGCTGAATGGCGATGTAGCCATCTTTCTCGGCAGTGCGTATTTGTGTAACGTAGCAGGGACCCGCCTGAATGACGGTCACGGGGATTACATTCCCGCGCTCGTCAAAAATCTGGGTCATCCCCACCTTCTTACCAATGATGCCTTTCATCCGTATGCCTCCAGAGAGGGAGTCCCCCTCTTGTCATGCTACTCGCAGCGGCGGGAAGGCTTACCCGCTTGCGAACCTTATATCTTGATCTCAATATCGACGCCTGCGGGCAGATTCAGGCGCATGAGCGTGTCGATCGTCTTGCTGTCCGGGTCAAGCACATCGATCACACGCTTGTGCGTGCGAATTTCGAAGTGCTCCTGCGAGTCCTTGTCGATGAAGGGACCGCGCATCACGGTGAAACGCTCGAGGCGTGTCGGCAGCGGGACGGGACCCACCACGCGCGCGCCGGTGCGCTCCGCCGTTTCGACGATGCGCTGCGCCGACTGGTCAAGCACGCGGTGATCGTATGCCTTCAGCCGGATGCGAATCTTGTTCTTGAACATAACGTTTCCTCTGGGTAAGGAATGCCGGGTTAAGACCCCGGCATTCCTCATGACGCGTTATTCGCGCTGAATGCAGACGGACTAGCTGAGGATCTCGGTGATGACGCCGGCGCCGACGGTCAGACCGCCTTCACGAATGGCGAACTTCGACCCTTTTTCGAGGGCGACCGGGGTGATCAGCTCAACTTCGAGGTTGACGTTGTCGCCGGGCATAACCATCTCGACGCCTTCGGGCAGGGTCACCGTGCCGGTCACATCCATCGTGCGGATGTAGAACTGCGGGCGGTAACCGTTGAAGAACGCCTTGTGACGTCCACCCTCGTCCTTCTTCAGGACGTACACTTCGCTCATGAAGCGCTTGTGCGGGGTGATGCTGCCGGGCTTCGCCAGCACCATGCCGCGCTCAACTTCTTCGCGCGTCGTACCACGGAGCAGAATACCGGCGTTGTCGCCAGCTTCCGCCGAATCGAGTTCCTTGTGGAACATCTCGATGCCGGTGACGGTCGTCTTGAGGATTTCGTCGCGCAGACCGATGATGGCGATTTCCTCGCCCTTCTTCAGCGTGCCGCGCTCGACACGACCGGTGACCACCGTGCCACGACCCTTGATCGAGAACACGTCCTCGACCGCCATCATGAACGGCTTGTCCTTGTCGCGGGTCGGCGTCGGGATCCAGCGGTCGACGGCATCCATCAGCTCGAGAATCGGCGCGTATTCCGGCGCTCCGGGGTCTTTGCTCGCCGACTCGTTTGCCGCGAGCGCCGAACCACGAACGATCGGCGTTTCCTCGTCGAACTCGTAGCTCACGAGCAGCTCACGCAGCTCAAGCTCAACCAGTTCGAGCAGTTCCGGGTCGTCAAGCTGGTCGACCTTGTTCAGGAACACGACCATCGCCGGCACTTCCACCTGACGCGCGAGCAGCACGTGTTCGCGGGTCTGCGGCATCGGACCATCGGGCGCGCTGACGACGACGATCGCGCCGTCCATCTGCGCCGCGCCGGAGATCATGTTCTTGATATAGTCACGCTGACCGGGGCAGTCGACGTGGGCATAGTGGCGGTTGGCAGTCTCGTACTCGACGTGACGGATGTTGATCGTGATGCCACGCGCTTTTTCTTCGGGCGCGTTGTCGATCTCGTCGTAGTGCATTTCATGTGCGCTACCCTTCAGCGCCAACACCTTGGTGATCGCCGCCGTCAGAGTGGTCTTACCATGATCGACGTGACCGATGGTGCCGATGTTCACATGCGGCTTGCTGCGCTCAAACTTTGACTTTGCCATTTCGTTACATCCTCTTGCTGTTTAGCTTTTGATCACGAACTGTACGATGTGGGATGACAAGCAGACTTATCACCCGCCGCCCTTGATGACTTCTTCGGCGATGCTGTTCGGCGCGATGCTGTACTTCTCGAATTCCATCGTGAAGCTGCCGCGACCCTGTGTCATGCTGCGAAGCTGCGTCGCGTAACCGAACATTTCCCCAAGCGGCACATTGGCGCGAACTGATGTCGTCCCTGCACCGCGCGGTTCCATACCATGAATGATGCCTCGACGAGACGACAGGTCACCGACAATCGTGCCCGTGTACTCGTCGGGAACGTTGACTTCGACCTTCATCGTCGGTTCAAGCAGAACGGCTTTACCCTTCTGCACGCCTTCATTGAGCGCCATCGAGC
>JAEVZT010000219.1 GCA_023392115.1 Chloroflexota bacterium | reverse complement strand
GATCGAGCAGTTGATGGCGCGCATGACACAGGACAACGAGGTCGGGCGTTTCCTCGCCGTCGTCGGTCCGAGCGGCAGCGGCAAGTCGAGCGTCGTCAAAGCGGGTCTGATTCCCCGGCTGCGCGCTGGCGAGCTAGAAGGGTCGGACAAGTGGTTCATCGTCGAGATGACCCCCGGCGCGCGCCCGTTTGAAGAACTCGAACTGGCGCTGCTGCGAATCGCGGTCAACCCGCCGGCGAGCCTGATGGAACAGCTTCAAGCCGACGATCGCGGGCTGCTGCGAGCGGTCAACCGAGTCCTGCCGACGGCGGACAGCACGCTGCTGCTGGTCATCGACCAGTTCGAGGAACTGTTCACGCAGCTTGAAAGCGAGCCGGTGCGCCAGCAGTTCCTCAACAGCCTGTTCAACGCAATTGTCGAGTCGCGCGGGAATCTGCGCGTGATCATGACCCTGCGCGCCGACTTCTATGACCGCCCGCTGCTGTACGCCGATTTCGGTCACCTGTTCCGGCGCTGCACCGAAGTCGTGCTGCCGCTCGACCGGCAGGAGCTTCAGGATGCGATCGTCAAACCGGCACATCAGGCGGGGCTGGGACTTGAACCCGGTCTTGTCGAGGCGATCGTCAAGGATGTCGGCGAGCAGCCGGGGGCGCTGCCGCTGCTCCAGTACGCGCTGACCGAGCTTTACAACCGCAAGCGCGGAAACCTGCTAACGCTCGACGCTTACCGCGAGATCAACGGCGCGATGGGCGCGCTTGCCCGCCGCGCTGAACAGATTTACAGCGAACTTGACGAAACCTGTCACCGTGCCGCGCGACAAATCTTCCTGCGTCTGGTCACGCTCGGCGAGGGCGCGGAAGACACGCGCCGCCGCGTCAGACAGGACGAGTTGATGTCGCTCGGCGCTGATGCCAACGCGATTTCGATGGTGCTTGACACCTACGGCAAGTATCGCCTGCTGACGTTCGACCGCGACCCGGTGACGCGCGTTCCGACGGTCGAGGTGGCGCACGAAGCGCTGATCCGCAGTTGGGATCGGTTGAAACAGTGGTTGAACACCAGCCGCGAGGCGATGCGGATGCAGCGCGCGCTGGCGCTGGCGGCGGAAGACTGGCGGCGCAACGGACGCGACGCGGGCTACTTGATGACCGGCACGCGCCTTGAACAGTTTCAGGAATGGGCGGACTCGACCGACATCGCGCTGGCGCAGGACGAGCGCGCGTTTCTGGATGCCAGCATTCAGGAGCGGCGGCGGCTCAACAAGGTGGAGGAGGAGCGCAAAGCGCGCGAGGCGTTGATCGCCCGCCGGGCGCAGAACTTCGGGCGCGCGGCGGCGGTGCTCGCCGTCGTAGGGCTGCTGGCGCTGATCGCGACCGGACTCGCCTTCGTACAGGCGAACAACGCCCAGTCGCAGGTGGCGACGGCGACGATCGCGCAGGGTAACGCGCTCAACGACGTGGCAACGTCCGTCGCGCAGGCGGGGACAGCACAGGCACAGGTCGCCGTCGTCGGCGAAACGCTGACTCCTGTCCCGCTGACGTTGACCCCGGTGCAGCTGACGGTTCAGGCGGGCAACGCGCAGATCGCTACGGCGACCTTTGCGCAGGGCATCGCCCTCAACGAAGGCGCGACGGCGGCGGCGAACGCCGAGTCCGCCAATCAAACCCTGACGCCCGTGCCGCTGACGATGACGGCGGTTGGCTTGGCGCTGCAGGCGGGCGCGGCTGATCTCGAAACGGCGGCTGCCGCGCAGGGGGAAGCCGAACGCATGGCGGGGACGGCGCAGGCACAGGTGCAGCAGGTCGCGCAGACGCTGACGCCGGTCGCGCCAACGCTGACGGCGGTCGGCGCGACCTTGCAAGCCGGGGAATCGGAGCTGGCGACCGCTGCCGCCGCTCAGTTCCAAGCGGAAAGCTTGGCGGTGACGGCGCAGACGCAGGCGGCGGAAGTCGCGGCGCTGCTGACGCCCGTGCCGGTGACGCTGACCTCAGTCGCCGCCGAAGTGCAGGAAGGCGAAACGCGCGCCGAGGCGCTGCGCCTCGTGTCGCAGGGGAACTCGCTGCTTCAGGGGTCGGATGGCAACGTCGAAATGGCGGCGATGCTCGGCATTCGCGCACTGAATATCGAGTATTCGCCGCTGGCGGACGCCGTGCTCAACGGCGCGTTGAGCCAGTTGTTCACGCGCCAGATTTACGGCGATCACTCGCAGACGATCTGGTACGCGGCGATCTCGCCCGACAGCCGGATCGTCGCCACGGCGAGCAATGACAGTATGCTCCGCCTGTGGGATGCTGAAACGGGGATGCTGCTGCGGACGATTCGCGCAGGCGGAGTCATCTGGATCATCGTCTTCTCGGAAGATGGGCGCTCGATTCTGACCGGCGCGTCGGATGGCACAGCGCAGTTGTGGGATGTCGAGTCGGGCAGGTTGATCCGCGCTTTCAGCGGGCATGGGGCAGGTGTCTACGGCGCTTCGTTCTCACCCGACGGGGCGCGCATCGCCACGTCGAGCGGCGACGGTTTGGCGCGTATATGGGATATCGCCACCGGTCGCGAACTTGTGCAGATGGTCGGGCACTCGGGAATTGTCTACGGCGCTGTCTTTTCGCCGGATGGCACGATGCTCGCCACTGGCGGGCGCGACACGATGGTTCGCCTGTGGGACGCCGAGACCGGCAGCCAGATTCACGAAATGAGCGGGCACACCAACTCCATATACGGCGTCGCGTTTTCGCCTGACGGTCGGCTGCTGGTGTCCGGCGGCGATGACGACACGGCGCGGCTGTGGGATGTCGTCAGCGGGACGGAGGCGCGCCAGTTGACAGGACACACCAGCGGCATCCTGAATGTCGCGTTCGCGCCGAACGGACGGCACGTGGCGACGGTCAGCCGCGACCGAACCGCGCGCCTGTGGGATATCGATCGGCGCGTCGAAGTCCGGCGTTTCTCCGGGCATACCGACTCGGTTTGGAGCGTGAACTTTTCACCCGATGGCGAGTCGATCGTCACCGCTAGCAGCGATGGCACTGCCCGCCTGTGGGACGCATCGCTGTCGAGCGTGCCGCGCTGGTTCCTCGGGCATCAAGGCGAAGTCCTGACGATCGCGGCGTCGCCGGATGGTCGCATCATCGCCAGCGGCGGCGACGACAGCACCGTCCGCATCTGGGATCGCGAGACAAACGAGGAACTGCTGCGCATCACGCATCCCAACTGGGTGCGCAACATCGCCTTTTCGCGCGACGGACGCCTGCTGGCATCTGCCAGCGATGACGGCGTTGTCCGCGTCTTCGACCCGGCGACGGGCGTTGAGCTTCAGCACTTCAGCGTCGCGCCGGAAGTCGTCTACATGCTCGCGTTTTCTCCCGACGGCGCGTCACTCGTCGCCGGTTACTTCGACGGCACGGTGCGCCGGTGGGATGTCGCCAGCGGCGAGTTGATGTGGGATGCGTCGGCGACGTCGGATTCGATCACGAGCGTCGCCTATGCGCCGGATGGCTCGACGATCGCGACCGGCGGCGCTGACAGTTTCGCCCGCGTATGGGATGCCGAAACCGGCGAGCTGAAGATGATCCTGAGCGGGCATACCGGGACGATCTACGCGATCTCCTATTCGCCCGACAGCCGGCTGATCCTGACGGGCAGCAGCGACAACAGCATCCGCCAGTGGGACGCGCGCACCGGCGAGCAGACGCTGCGCTACACCGGACATACCGGCACAGTCTGGACGGCGATCTACTCGCCCGACAGCCGATACATCATGAGCAGCAGCAGCGACAACAGCGTGCGCCTGTGGGACGCGCGCACGGCAGTTGAACTGCGGCGCTTCACCGGGCACACGGGCACGATCTGGAACGCGGCATTCTCGCCCGATGGGCAGTACATCTACACAGCCAGCCGCGACGAGACAATCCGCGTCTGGGACATGGATTATCACAACACGATCGCCTACGCCTGCTCGCGCCTGCGCCGCGAATTCACCGGCGTCGAACGTGAGCAGTTCGGCATTCGCGACATGAACCCGACCTGCCCGCAGTTCGCGCCAGCGGGCGTCGCGCTCGTGCCGACGCCAACCATCACGCCCGCGCTGACGCTGCCCGCGTGGACGCCGATTCCGGCGTTTGACGCTGAAGTCGCGGATGCTTCGGCGGCTGACGAGGCGGCGCGCGCGGTCAGCACGGCGGCGCAGCGCGTCTACGGACCCAGCGGCGGGCGCTTGTTCCACGACCCGTCTTCAACGTCGGTTGTCCAGCACTTCGCGCCCGTCAACGTGCGCGATTTCATCGCTCAGGTGCGTTTCTATAACCCGTACAGCGCTTCATCAGGGAATTGGGATTACGCGCTTTTCTTCCGCCAGAATGCCGCCGGGCATTACCGCCTGATCCTCGACTCCGCGCGAAACTGGTCGCTGGTGCATTTCAACGCGGTCAGCGGGGAACTCTCCGATGCGCTGGTCAGCGGACTGCTCAACAATTTCGACACGTTTGAGGGCGGATCGAACGTTATTCGGATCGTCGGGCAGGCAGACAAGACGGCGGTGTTCGTCAACGACGAGTTCGTGACGACGCTCGACGTGCCCGATGTGCGCGGCGCGGGTCAGGTGTCGGTCGTCACGTCCGCCTACACAGGCT
>JAEVZT010000202.1 GCA_023392115.1 Chloroflexota bacterium | reverse complement strand
GGTTCTGCATAATACTCGCTCTGCTGCCGAAAACGCCGCCATGTGACGAACGCGACAGCGCCGAGCGCCGCCCATGTGATCGCCCAGCCGCCGAACCGCGCCGCCGATGTGCCGAAGGTCAGCGTTAGCTCGCCAGCCCCCGCCGGAAGCTGCACGCTGATCCCGCTTGATTGGTCGTCGGGAAGCAGTGGCACGGCGCTCGACTCGAAATACGCTTCCCAACCGGGAAAGAACATCGTGCGAATGGTGATTGCCGCCGGTTGGCGCGTCTCGACCTGAAACCGGTCGCTGTGCGTGCCGTGCATGAGGACGCCGACGCGCGCGTCCGACTCGCCGGGGGCGATCTTGCCGTCACCGGGCGCGCTCAGCGACTGGCTGCCGCGCGGCAGCGGGAGCTGCGCGTCGGCGGGCAGGACGGCTGTCCCGTAGCCAAGCCGTTCGTACTGCCGCTGCGCCTGTGGCGATGTGTCCAGCGGGGCGTTCGACGGGCGCGGCGCGATCCACGCCGGGAATGACAGCGTCAGAATCATGACGACAGCCGCCGGCAGATAGAGCCGCCCGCGTCGACCCAACGCCCAGCCGGACTGGTTGACGATGCCGCTGCTCCCCACCGCCAGACAGAGCGCGATCATGCCGAGCAGCCAGACCTGCTCGCGCGCAATCGTCAATCCGACGGTGATCAGCACCGCAGCCGCACCGAGGAACATCGCCTGAAAGCGCGCGCGCCCGCGCACGATCGCCGGCAGGCTGATCAGCGCGAAAACCAGACTCGCCAGCCCGATTGTCAACTGCGGCGTCGGGATGAACTCGCCGGGATCGAGCGGGCGCAGCGGGCGAAACAGGGTTTGTAGGCTGATCATGCGGTCGGGCGCGGCGAATGGTTCGCTCCATGTGATCGCGTCCTGTTCGATCAACGCGGGCAGCCAGAATGCCGCGGCGATCAGCAGCCCTGATGCGATGGCGAGCAGTGCGATCGGGGCGTGTCGGGCGCTTCGCGTTTGCAGGGCGTTGTCGACGATCAGGCACAGCGCCAGCAGCCCGCCGGCGATCGCCGCGCGCGGATCGGTGGCGACGAGGGCGGCAGCCGCCAGCGCGACGTAAGCGAAATCGGGCGGGCTGTCGCCGTACAGCAGGCGCTCAACTGCCCACAAGAGCGCCGGCACAAGCGCCATGCCCATCACGCCGGGCAGGTCGCCGAGCAGGTGCGGCGCGGTCAGGCTGAGGTAGGGGCTGTAGACGTAGAGCAGGCAGGCGATCATGCCCGCCGGAGCGCGCGACCGCCGCCGAACGAATGTATAGACGGCAGTCCCGGCGAGGCACAGCGACGCGGCGTAGACGATCCGCACCGCCAGCACCGGGTCGGCGGTGATCAGCGTTTGCACCAGCGCGGGGACGTAGGCAGCCCCCGGCGGCGTGAAAGTCGGGATCGGCGCGCCGTAGCCGGCGAGCGCTTCCGGCGACCAGCGCGGGTAGAGCCGCCCTTCGATGAACGCGCGCGCGGTTTCCGCCGTGCGAAAAGCGTGATTCTCGCTCGCGTTCGTGCGCGGCAGCCCCGGCTGAAGGATGAACCCCCACCCGGCGATCAAGCTGAACGCGAGCGCCAGCAGGACGCCCCAGTCCGTCCCGCGCCGCGCCTTTCGCATCCACACCGGCAGGTCGGCGTCGTCCAGTACGATCCGATCGATTTCGTTCATGCGTCCATTGTAGGCATGAGTCAGCGCGATTAAACGCAAAGCTTTCGCCATGCCCGCGCGTTGGGGCGCGCCTTGATTTGCCGCCGCGCCAATGCTATTCTATGCGTCCGTAATTCAACGTCAGTCTGGTTCATGTTGACAATCCGCGCCGCCCTCGCAACCGATATTCCCGCCCTCGCCGATCTCTGGCTTGAGAAGATGATCCTGCAAGCTGACCCACGAGCGACGCTGTCGCCTGAGCGCTGGTCGGATGCCGCGATCGGCTGGCTCGCCGACGAACGCTGCGCCGTCCTCGCCGCCGAGCGCGACGGGCAGTTGGTCGGCTACATCGTCGGTTGGCTTCAGCCGCTCCCCGGCTACCCGTCGGATCAGGTGGGGATGATCACCGAGCTTGCAATCGACGCGCACCGCTACCAGCAGGGGGTCGGGCGAGGGCTGCTCGACGCGCTGCGGGCGTGGTTCGCCGAACGCGAGGTGACGGAGATCGCCGTATGGTCGTCGCGGCGCTCGGCGGTCGATCAAGCATTCTGGCGCTCGGTCGGCGCGGTGGATTGGATGGAACTCCTGTGGATAAAGTCGTAGTTCGTCCCGCCGTCGCGGCGGATATTGACGCGGTGGCGCATTTGTGGGAATCGTTAGTTGAGCATCACCGCGCGCTGGACAGCGATCTGCCGCCCGCCGCGCCGAACGGCGCGCAGCGCTACGCCCGCCGATTGATCGATCGCCTGAACGATCCGATGACGCGCGTCCTGATCGCCGAACGTGATGGGCGCGTCGTCGGGTATGTACTCGGCGTGGTTGTCGACCTCGCGCCGGAGATGTTCGCGCAGGAAGCGAGCGGTTTCCTCGCCGACATCTACGTCGAGGCGGACGCGCGCGGGCAGGGCGTCGGGCGGGCGCTGGTCGAAGCACTCGGCGCGTGGTTTCGCTCAAACGGCTTGCGCTATTTTGAGTGGCACGTCGCCGCGCATAATGACGCCGGGATCGCCTTCTGGCAGGCGATGGGCGGGCGCAGCGTCATGCTGCGCATGCGGGCAGACTTGGAGCAAAAATGACCGAACTCCTCTATCAAACTGACAGTTACCTGAATGATTTTACAGCCGTCGTGACCGGCATTGACGACGAACAACACGGCGTTCTGCTCAACCGGACGGCGTTCTACCCCGGCGGCGGTGGTCAGCCGCATGACATCGGCGTGCTCAAAATCGGCGATGTGACCTATCGCGTGAGGGAAGTCCGGCGCGGCAATATTCACATCATCGAGGGCGATGATCTGCCGCAGGTCGGCGATGAAGTCCTCGGCGTCATCGACTGGGATCGGCGCTTCAAGCTGATGCGGACGCACACAGCGATGCACATCCTGTGCGGTGTCGTCTGGCGCGACTACGGCGCTAGCGTCACCGGCGGCAACATGGAGCCGCTCAAAGGACGCATGGATTTCGAGTTCGAGCGGCTGCAAAAAGACCTTGTCGGCGAAATCGAGGCGAAGATCAACGCCGAAGTCGAGGCGGAACGCGACGTGCGCGTCAAAATCCTGCCACGCGAGGAGGCGTTCGCCATCCCCGATCTGATCCGTACCAAGATCAACCTGCTGCCGGAAGGCATCAGTGAAGTCCGCACCGTCGAGATCGTCGGGCTTGACCTGCAGGCGGACGGCGGAACGCACGTCGCCAACACGCGCGAGGTCGGCCGTATCCGGATTGTCGATTACAAGAGCAAGGGTGGGATCAACAAGCGCATTTACGTCGAGCTTGACGAATGATCGGGCGCGCGTACAACGACTTTGCAGATTTCATGGGAGCGACCGGGCTGCGCGCGCTGTTCGTGTTGATCGCCGGGACGGGGCTGTTGAGCCTGATCCTGAACGCCGTCGAGGCGGAGTGGGTCGCGCTGGTTCAGATGCTGCTGTTTTTCGTCGCGCTTGTCGGCTCGGTGGTGATCATCATCAGGCGGTTGGAGCGGGAAGATCGCGGACGCTGGATCGCCATCCTGCTGCCCGCATTCGGCGCGCTGATCCTCGCGCTGACGGTGCTGCCGCAGTTCGCCGCCATCCTGATCGGCGGGGCGCTCGGCTGGATCGTCGCCGGGTTCATCATCTTCCGCCCACGCACGCCGATGCAGTACCAGCAGGCGATCCGCCACTTGCGGAAGAACCAGTATGAGGACGCCGTGAAGGTCATGGACGGCGTGATCAAGGAAGAACCGGACAACCCGAATCACTATCGTTTCCGCGCCGAACTGCTGCGCCTGTGGGGCAAGCTCGACCGCGCTCGCCGTGATTACATCCGCATGACCGAGATCGACCCTGAGTCGGCGGTCGCGTTCAACGGCTTAGCGGAAGTCAACTTGCAGGCGAGGCGCTACGATGAGGCGTTGGAGGCGGCGCGCAAAGCTGCCGATCTCGCGCCCGATGAATGGGTCGCGCTCTACAATCTCGGCATGATCGAAGACCGGCTCGACCGCTGGCAGGATGTAATCGCGCATGTGAGTCAGGCGCTTGATCTGAAAGTGCCCGACGCGCGTCACCGCCTGCTGATGCACCTCTATCTCGCCCGCGCTTACACCCACCTCGGCGACGACTCGGCAGCACACGCCGAAGTGATCGCCCTGCGCAAGCACAAGAACGGGCTTGCGGAGTGGCAAAAGATCCTTGCAAGCGATCAGGCGGAAACGCTGCGCGCCGGCCTCGGCGAGGATGTCGAGCAGGCGGCAGGCATCATCGCCGGGACGTTGGACGCTGCCGCGCTGGGGCAGAGCCGGGCATGAGCGCGCGCCGCCGACTGCTGATCGGCTTGTACGTCACGTTCGTCCTCGCCTTTATGGGTCTGGTGATCTTCGTCGCCGGCGTCGTCGCCGAGTTGTTTTCGGCGCGCGGCGAGCCGGGCAGACCGGCGCTTTCGCCTTACGTGCTGGCGGCGCTCGGCGGCTTGTGCCTCGCCGCGCTGATGTTCCTGCTCCTGTTCACGGCGGTTGGCGTGCTGCTGGCGCGGCAGACGCGGGCGCAGGGGTCGGGTTACGGCGAAGCCTACCGTTTGATCGAAGCTTTCCGCTTCCGTGAGGCGATCCCGCTGCTCGAACGCTCGATCCGCGAGGGCAAAGAGACGGCTGAAGTCCTGATGCTGCTCACGAGCGCCT
Organism: Chloroflexota bacterium; assembly: GCA_023392115.1. Classification (GTDB taxonomy): domain Bacteria; phylum Chloroflexota; class Anaerolineae; order Aggregatilineales; family Phototrophicaceae; genus Flexifilum. Next base: position 1,328 of record JAEVZT010000202.1, on the reverse strand, counting down.
ATGCCTACACCGGGCAGCGCGCCAAGGCTCAAGCGACGGCAGACCGCGCCGTCCAGTTGTTCCCGAATGACCCCGATTCGTATGTCACGCTGGCGAATGGCTACCGCCTTCAGGCGGCATACGACGAAGCCGCCCAGACGTTAATGCAGGCGGCGAAGCTCGCGCCCGACCAGCCGGTCACGTGGGCGGAACTCGGCTTCACGCAGCGCTTCGCCGGAAATGACGAGGCGGCGCTCGAATCGTTCGAACATGCGTCGGCTCACGCCATGCCCGCGCCCTACGGCGTGCGCGTCTTCTACCATCTAGCGAATGCCTATCACGCGGCGGGCGATACGAAAGCCGCCATGCGCGCCATCGCCAAGATGATGAGCGCCCGCGATGGCTTGGCGACGTGGAAGACCGGACTCAAGCCGCTCGAAGGCACGGCATACGGTCAGGCACTGCGCTACGAGATCGCCGCCATTGAACAGGCGATCGCCGACGCCGACGCGGGGAACTTGGGTTAACCGTGTTCTGGTTGCTCTCCCGCTTACGCGCGGATTTCAGAAACTGGGATCGTCCGACGCGGATCGCCGTCGCCCTCGGCGTGCTGCTGCTGATCGCGCTGCTGATCGCCGCCGTCGCCGCGCCCGCAGAACTCCGCGTCCCGGCGCTGATCGGCGCGATCGGGTTGGTGATCGTGTCGCAGATCGCCGTGCTGTGGGGTAATCGCGGCATGATCTCGCCGTTTACGCAGGCGCAGCGCCATTACCTTGACGGGTCGTTCGATGAGGCGCGCGACGTGCTCGAAGCGGCGCGCGCGCGCGGCAAGATCGACGTCAAGTCGCTGACGCTGCTAGGAAATACGTACCGTCAGCTCGGGCAGTTAGCCGAAAGCGAGATGGTTTTGTCAGAAGCGGTCGCAAGAGCGCCGGAACATTATTTCGCCAGATACGGATTCGGTCGTACACTGCTTTCAAGGGGCGAATACGCCGCCGCCGTCGAGTCGATCGCCGAGGCCGTGCGCTTGGGCGCGCCGCCGGTCGTCCAGCTCGACCTCGCGGAGGCGTATTACCGTCTGGGTCAGTTTCCAGACGCCGCCGTCCCGCTTGAAAGCGTTCGCGCGCAGGAGCCGCACCGCGCCCTGATGCAGGCGTACCTGCTCTACCGGATGGGACGCGGCGCGCCGCCTGAACGTGAGTTAATCGCGGCGGGGCTTCCGTACTGGCGGGCGAGCGCCGAGCGTTTTGGCGCCACACCTTATGGTCAGGCGCTGGCACAGGATGTGGACAGAATGCAAGTTCTCGTCGAGGAGATGAAATCGTGAACCGCAGACGTGGATTATCCGT
>JAEVZT010000126.1 GCA_023392115.1 Chloroflexota bacterium | reverse complement strand
GGCTGCCGCAGTTCCTCGCCCGCTACACGTTCGCCATCAACGATATCCCAATCAATCCTGAATTCGCCGACGATCCGCGCTTTCCCGCCGTCACACTGATTCCGGTTGAACGCCAGCTGGCGCAAATCGACAGGCTGATCGCCTACATCGAGCCGCTTGATCGACTGGCGAATGGGGTTGCCAACTACTGGAACGGGCTGCGGCGCGGGCAAATCCTCGAATGCCAGCCGCACACGGAAGTCGTCCCTTACTACGCCATCACGCAGCAAGACCTTGTCGAACTGCCGGAACTGCGGCAGCAGGATCGGCGGCTGCGCGAAGCGGTTGACGACCTGAACGCCGCGCTCGCGCTGACGCAGACCTGCGGCATCGTCGTCACGATTGACTTCAACGCGGCGTATGCCGACGCAATGAACGCCCGCTCGATCTTCCGCCTCGTTCGACAGCGCATGGACGCGCTCCGGCTGCGCATCGCCCCGGATGCTAGGGAACAAACGGGATCGGGGTCGGGCTAGGACCGGGAGTCATCGTCGGACCGATGTAGCCAAAGGTGCGAAAACTGCGGGTTGGGCGCGGCGTGATGCCCGGTCCCGGCTTCTCGAACGTGCCGCCGGTTTGCAGCAGGCAAATCTGCTGCCAGTCGCGGCGGTTGTTTGAGAGCGTGTAGTAGGGGGCGACGCGCCAGAGATACGTTCCGCCTTCGCGGGGCAGGTCGTCGAGGCGGATCGTCGCCATCGTCGTCGTGCTGTCATGGGCGCGGCGCTGACCGGTCGGCGAAATGGTGATCACGCTGTAGACGCGCGCGCCGGGCAGGGCGGGGTAGGTGACTACAAGTTCCTGATCGCCGTTCAGGAAGCTGCCGGTCAGCGTGAATTCACCTGTCCACGAGTCGCAGACATCGTCGCTCAGGTCGAACGTCCGCGGCACGCGCCCGTCGGGATTTCGCGGCAGCGGTCGTCCGGTCGGCGGGATGTTGTTGAACGGCACGCTGGTGCGGAGCAGGCGCGCGTAGACCCACGCGCTTTCTGTCCCCCATGCGATCTCAAGCCACTGTTCACCCGTCCAAGCGTAGATGAAATCGCCGCGCCGCCCGAGGACGGTCACGGCTGTATTCTGTGCCAGTTCGCCGATCACAGGGTAAGCGAAATCGGGTCCTGTATAGACGCGCGCCCCCTCGAATTCGGCGATGCCGGTGATTACCTCACCGGGCAGAAGCGCGTCCGGGTCGCCCTGCGACTGGGCGAAAGCGATCCACAGCAGGGAAGCGATAAGGGTCAATCCAAGAAGTGCGATGCGCTGAGTCGATGCGCGCCTGTCAGCCATGAGTCTGCCTTTCGTTGTCGACTTCGATCATAACTGCAAAACGGCAAACGGCGATCACAAACAGGCGAAACGTATAGCAAACGTCCGCCGGAAGCTGGTAAAGTAAAAGTGACAACGCATCGCTAAGCGTCTACCGAGCCACACATAGGAGAGATGATGCGCCGTTCCTCGCTGTACTTCCTCTTGTTGGGATTATTGATCGCCGCTGCGCTCTCCAGCTCGCTCTGGTTTCCCGAACAGGCAGTCTCTCAGGCAGGAGCAACGCCGACGTCCGCCTTTCCGCTGAGTATGTATGGCGACGAGCCGTTCAGCGTGGCAGGCGAAATCGGGCGCGCGCTGCCCCGGCGGATCGTCTACGACGCGCCGACCGAACAGTTCGCGCTCGTCGACGCGTACAACCGGCTGCTGCTGATGGACGCGCGCACTTACGAAACGCGCTTCACGCTTCGAGATCTGCCGACGGAAGATGCACAACAAGCCGCCAACATCGTCGACATGCGCTTCAGCCATGATGGGCGCTATCTCGCCGTCATCAACGATCTTGACGTCGAACTGTGGGACACGCAAACCGGAACGCTCGCCGCCAGCTTGATCGCGCCCGGCGATCCGCGTCAGTTGGTTGGTCCGCTGGCGTTTTCGAGCCGCGACGAGATCCTGATCTTCTACGGCGTTTACCCCGCGCCGCCGGCGCTGCGCCGCTCCGAAAATGACACGGTCGTCTATCCGTGGGTGTGGCACTTGCCGTCGGCGCTTGGCGAAGGCGCCTCGACGCTGCCGAACGGCGAGAGCAGCCAGATCATGTACGACTACCGGAGCGGCTTCGCGCTGACCCCCGACGATCACATCATCGCGTCGCTGCCGTCGCGGCTGGTGGTGCTCGATGCCCTCACGCTCGACATGCTGTATGAAATCCCGACCACAAGCTATGAGACTGACGCGCTGCGCGTGTGGACGAGCGTCAGCGACGGCAAAGTATACGTCTTTTCAGGCTCAAGAAGCGTTCTGCTGCAAGTCGACACGGGCAGCCGCACCGTCACCGAGTATCCGCTGGAAATCCCCTTAACAGACGACGCGGATGATGTGCTGCGCGGCGACGCGCAGCGCATGTCAAGAGGCGTGCTCTGGCGCGCCCTGATGGGTGAGCGTCAGCGTGTGCGCACACAGTCACTTGCCCTGATTGACGTCGTGCAGCCGCTCGACCCCGCTTCTGGCAGCACGCGGACGCTGCTCTACGTGCGCGAACGCAGTGGTGACCGTCGGTTCATCCTCAGCAGTGGGGAATATACGGTCACCCAGATGGCGCTCAGCCCCGATAGCACGACCCTCCTGACGCGCGAGTCGCGTGGGGGTACAGAAGTGATCGCCGCGTACAGCATTGCGTCGGGGCGCGAAATTGATGCCCTGATCCCGTCGCTGCGCTCACCGAGTCCCTACAGCCGCGCGGCGCAGAACCGCGTCCTCGCCTTTGACGCTGCGGGCGAGACGTTCCTGAGCGACTTCCAGCGCTATGACGCCGAAACGTTCACCGTGATCGCCGAAGACCTGCGCTACTCGTTTAGTTACGATCAGTTCTTCTTCGGGCGCGAACCGGGGACAATGGTGACAATCTCCGGCACGGAATGGCGGCTGTGGGATATCGCCACGAATTCAGTCCTACGGCGCGAGATGCTTACCTACGACGCCTTCTATATCCAGACGATTTCAGCCGATGGTTATCGCATCCTGTACCGCACCGACAACGGCATGACGGTTCAAGACTTCGACGCCAATGAGGTCTACCACCTTCCGTACGCGCAGTTTGCCGGCTATGGCTTGAGCATTGTCGATTCAGTTGTCAATCCGTCATGGACGCACCTGCTGACCGTCCTCAGCGATCATGAGTCGGGGATGTACGGCGCGGCGGGCGGCGCGATCGCCGTCACAGGCATCGGCAGGTCGATTCCGTTGTGGGTCATCGCGGGCGATGATCTGCCGCCGGGCGCGGGCGGTCGCGCTTACGGCTGGATTGACGACAAAACGGTCTACGTCGGCGGCAGCGGCTTGCGCGACGCCCAGCCGGCGCGCATCTACGGCGTCGACTACGCGCCGAGCGGGCTGCCCGCCTGCCTCGCCGAGCGTTTCCCCGAACACGAGGAATCGCTGCGCCTGCTCTGGGAGCGCCGCCTGTACTTCGTCCGCTCAGACAGGCTGCACCAGCTTGCGCTCGATCTGTGCGCCGCGTCTGATCTTGGAGAGCAAGAAGTCATCGCCACGCTCGCCACCACGCCGACGTTCACGCCGATGTACGTCGAAAACGCGACGGTGACGCCGACGCCGATCAACGCGACAGCCGTACCGGTCGGCAGCGTGCCCGACTGCCTGTTTGACCTGTTCCCGAACCCCGCCGAGCGCGAGGCGTATACGCGGCTCTGGCGCGACATGGCTGCCGCCGTGCCTGAAAACGCTTACGCTGAGCTGGCGGCGCTGGTCTGCGAAGGCGTCGTCCTCGCGCTGGAAGGGCAGGTCAGCGGAACGGGTGGTGAGGGGGCTGTTTCGCAGGTCATGTGGATCGACGCGGTAAGCGGCGTTCGCAGCTTCGGCGCGATGCCGACCGCTCCCGCACCGCGGTCGAATCCGCTTGACCTGATCGCGCCGCTGTTCGCCGAGATCATGGACTTTCCGCTGAACATGGCGATCATGAGCGACGATCGCCAACTGATCGCCGCGTCGAACCTGCCGGGGGAACTGACGATTTACCGTCTTGGCTTTCCGCATGAGATGGCGGGGCTTCCCTACACCGCGACGGCGGTCGCCGCCAGCACCGCGCAAAACCTGATCTACCCGGAATCGACGCAAGCGGCGATCGTTCCGACACAGACTCCGTTCCCGATCGGCACGGCGCGACCGACGCTGACGATCACGCCGTCGCAGACGATCTTCCCGCTGCCGAATGAACAGGTTGTCCGGCAGAACGAGAAGATTTGCCCGGCGCAAACGCTCTACACACCGCAGAACCTGCCGCCGGATTACGCCGCCGAAGGGCGAATCTACGCGACGTTCGGTGATTCTGGCATCTGGGCGGTCGAACCGGAAGATGGTCAGCGCCTTCAAGACGAGACTGCACCGGCGTGCGGTTTCGGGCTCAACTGCCAGTACTCGCCCGACAGCGCATGGATTCTCGCGCAGACGTTTGAACTTGTCTACGTGGTACGTCCCGACAACAGCGATCAGCGCGTCCTGTGGGACTTGCGGACGCCCAACCCGGCAACGCCTTTTCCGCAAAATCTGCGCTGGGCTGCCCCCGACATGCTCGAATGGAACGGGGTGATTACCGTCGGTGAAACGCCGACCGTCGTCCCGATCATCGCGCGCGATGTGCTCAACGTCTTCCCCGATCCGCCGGTCATCGAACGCAGCCCGTCGATCAGGGTCAATGGCATTCCGGCGACGCTGATCACGCGCCAGCCGGGCGGGGAATGGGTCGTCGTCGGCGCCCAGTATGGGACGGGGACAGGCACGGGCAACCGCTACTACCTGTACCATCAAGGGACAGGCGAAACGATCTTTTTCGCGCAGCATCCCCTCTATTCAGCCGATTTCAGCTGGCATCCCTACGGCGAGCGGCTCTACTTCTACTTCCCGGATAGAACCAATCGACCGCCGCGCTACGAGATCGTCTTCCCGACGGTCGAAGCACAGCGCGCCCGCGTCGAGGAGTCGCCGGGGGGCGGCGTGTGGTCGCCCGATGGGACTCACATGGCGGTCATGCAGAACACGGGACTAGTGACGTACAACGCCGAAACAGGCGCAGAACAGGCTTACTGCATTCCGCGCCTCGCCAGCGCCTCAGGCAGTTCGCGGCTGCACTGGTCGCCCGACTCGCGCTACGTGGCGTTCGTGGCGCGGCTGATCGATGACCAAGAGGAACACCTGCTCGTCCTCGATACGCAGACCGGCGCGGTGGTCGACCTCGTGCGCGGTATTTTCAGCCTGATCGTCTGGGGGCAGAACCCGGGCAGCTATGGCACGGGCGCAGTTGTCACGCCAACGCCGACCTCGACGCCCTTGGCGACCGCTACTCTGACTGGAGCACGATGATGTCCACGTATCGGCTGCCGCTTGTCTCAACAACGCTCCTGATCATCCTTCTGCTGTGTGGGGGCTTGATCGCACCCGTCCCGGCGCAGGCGCAGGATGCGCTTGATGACGTTTACGCCACGATGCAGTATAACGTCTCGCTGCGGGCGGGTCCGGGGATCAACTGGGAACGCCTCGCGGTGCTGGACTTTGGCACGACCTACCGCGCAACCGGACGGACGCAGGACGCGAGCTGGCTTCAGATCGCGTACACGGGCGATCGGCTGACTGACGCTTACCCCGAAGCGACGATCGACGGCGTGACATATGGCTGGGTGCAAACCTCGCTCACGTTCTGGACGGGGAACATGCTCGCGCTGCCGGTGGACGGCGTGCGAACCGTCGACTTCGTGCGCGGCACGCTGCGAACTGTCCTCATCACGCCCGACATGCCGATTTACACCGGGATCATTGGCGCGCAGCAGCGGGTCGACTACCCGCTGGCAGGTCCCGCCTATGTCGAGGCAACCGCCTACTTCGGCGATTCAGACTTCGTCTGGGTGCAGTTCAAGATCGGCGCGAATTTCTACTGGGTCAGCGCGCTCGGCAGTTATCGCAATCTGCCGAACGCCGCCATGTTGATCGCCGGCGGGCGGCTGGAAATGCTGGTCAATCGCAATCTCACCCGCCTCTGGAACACGTACAACGACCTCTACTCGCGCTGGTGGCGTTTGAGCAGCGGGCAGCCGGTTTCCTGTAACAACCTTCCCGGCGAGTTCGCGCTGATCCGGCTGCTCGACAATGATCTGGTGCGCGAACCGCTCTACGCGGCGATCCAGACCGGCTTGGGCGAAGCCGAGGCGGCGATCAACCGGGCGGCGGCGCGACTGCGCGAAGTGTGCTCAACGCCGCAAGTTAACGTACCGGCATCCGACGTGGACGCGGCACTAGCGGATCTCGAGTCGGCGGAACAGAGTCTAAGTCTGGTCGCGCTGCTGCAAGCGGCGCTGTCGAATGAGGGGGCGCGCTAAATCGCGTCCGTTCGATCTGCTGCGAACGCTCGCGCTCGCGCACGACGAAGCATCTGAATGAAAGGAACAACGCATGACGGATTTTGACGCCATCACTAAAGATGAACTGCTGCAGCTGACCGAGCAGCAGTACAACGCTTATGAACAGTATCTCGGCAGATTTAGCGACGAGCAGCTGACCGGACTTACCGATCACGCCGGCTGGTCAGCCAAGGATCACCTGTACCATCTCGCGCTTGCCGAGGGGAGTCTGTTAGCCCTGCTCGATCGCAAACCGATCCACGAATACCTTGGCGTAGACCGGGACACCTACAAACAGGGCGATGACGCGGTCAACGCGGCGGTACATCGGCGCACGCATGGTCTGCCGCTGGTAGAGGTTCTGGCGTTCTGGCGGCAGAATCACGCGCAGGTGATGGAACGCATCCGCGCTGCGCCCGAATCAGAGCTGCGGCGACCGTTCAATGAGTACCAGCCCGAGGACGATCTACGCGAGGGAATGGTCATGCTGTCGTTGATCTACAACACCTTTCACCACTACGAAGAACACTTCCCGTGGATTGCCGCTATTTTGGAGCAAGGCGCGGACGACGCGCGCTAGGTGCGGGTTGGTTTGGGTGTTCTCGATGGCGCGTAGGGTTGCCGACCCATCACGATCGTTAACGGACACCCTTTTCCCGCATCCGGTATTCAAACCTGTACCTGCCCGCGCCGAGCGTCAATTCCACGCTCTCGCCGATCTGCTCGCCGTCGTGCAGCCGACGACCGTTGATCAATATGTCGCCCATCTGCGCATCAGGCAGCACGACGATGGCTGACGTGTTGAACGGGATTGTGATTTCGATGGTGAGATAGCCCGTGTCGTCAATCCGCCAACTGCTTTCGTACAGCCCGGCTGCTGAGCGGTAGCGCGCTCTTGCCCACTGGAGCGATTGATCCGGTTTTGGCGCGATTCGAGCAGCGCGGAAGCCGGTCACTGTGTCGTCGCCCGACGTTGGGTTAAGCCCGCACATATCGCGGAACATCCATTCCACAATCGAGCCGTAGGCGTAGTGGTTGAGCGAGTTCATCTTCGCCGACCGGAGCGAACCGTCGGGGTCGTGCGAATTCAGCTTGGGCGAGCGGATCGAACCGTCCGGATTGAGCGCGTTCCAGCGCTCCCAAATCGTCGTCGCGCCGAGGTTGACGGCGTACAGCCACGAGGGGAAATCCTCGTTCAGCAGCAGCTTGTAGGCGATGTCGTTCGCGCCAATATGCGAAAGCACGCGGCACAGGTAAGGCGTGCCGACAAACCCGGTTCGCAGGTGCATGTTGTCCTGCTTGATCCGCTCGATAAAGTCGTTCTGGACGCGCTCGCGGTGCTCGTCGGGCGCGAGTTCCATGAACAGCGCCAGCAGGTAGCCGGTCTGGGTTGGGACTGCCAGCCGTCCGGTTGGGGTGAAATATTCCTTGTGAATCGCCGTCCGAACAGCGTCCGATAAGCGGGCGTAGTCGGCGGCTTCCTGTGTCCTGCCGAGTACGGCGGCGGCTCGCGCGACCAACCGCGCCGAATAGCAGTAGAATGCCGAGGCGATGAAGTCAAGCGGCGTGCCGCCCTTGCGCGACGCCGGGTCGGGCGCGTCGAGCGCCAGCCAGTCGCCGAAATGCTCGCCTTCCGTCCACAGCCGCCTGCCGCCGGACGCGTCATCGACCTGCCTGATGTAGTCGACCCACGCGCGCATACTCTGATACTGCTGTTCGAGAATAGCGGTGTCGCCGTAGAACTCGTACAGGTTCCACGGCAGGATGGTCGCCACATCGCCCCATGCAGTCGAACCGCCTTTGCTCAGGTTCACCATCGGCACGATGTGCGGCACCATGCCGCCGGTTTTCGCCTGCTCTTTGCCGAGGTCGTAGGCGAACTTCGACAGAAAGGCGCTGACATCCATGTTAAGGCAAGCGGTCGCCGAAAAAACCTGTATATCGCCCGTCCACCCAAGCCGTTCGTCACGCTGCGGGCAGTCGGTCGGGATGTCGAGGAAATTCCCCTTCTGGCTCGACATGACATTCTCGAACAGACGGTTGACTTTCGCGTTCGACGTTTCGATCTCGCCGGTGATGTCCATCCGCGAATAGACGACGCAGCCGGTGAAATCGTCGATATTCAGATCGCCAGCCCAGCCGGAGACGTT
>JAEVZT010000120.1 GCA_023392115.1 Chloroflexota bacterium | reverse complement strand
GGCAGGCGCTCAAGCTGGCGCGAGCCGACGCTTAACCGGACTTCGTCCTCGTCAATCGAGCGAACCCAGTTGGTCGGCACCAGCTTGCGCGCCTTGAACAGCAGCCCCTGCGCGATGACGATGTGCGTCGCGCGTCCGCTGTTCGAGTCGGCGATCACCTGCTCGACGTTGCCGACATGATCGCCGCCGGCGCTGACGACGCGCGCGCCCTCCTTCAGCGGCACGGTATCGTCGGGGATATTGCGCTCGGTCGTCGCAACCGTGTTCGTCTCCGGGTAGGCGCGATAGCCGAGGTAGCCGCCGTAGCCCCACCAGCCGGTTCCAACCGGCGGGTAGCCGTAGAGCGGCGCGGCGTACCCGGTGAGCGGATAGGCAGGCTCGCGGTTGATTTCTTCTTCGTCCAGCCCAACATAGTAGGTTTCTTCGAACGGCGGCAGGTCTTCTAGCCTGCCTTCCGTTCGCATCAGCGTTACGCGATCCTCGGACGCCGAGTCGACCAGTTCGATCGGAATTACTTTGTCTTCGGTGAACAGGAATCCTTGACGTACGACGAGGTGTGTCACCTCACGGGTATGCGGGTTGATTACCGCGCGCTCGATGCGCCCAACATCCTCACCATCGGCTGAATAGACAGCCGTCCCTGCTTTGAACTGCATTAATTCCTCCTTACATCTCGCCTTCGACCGCCCGTTCGCGCGGGCGAACGTACAGCCACCAGTACTTCTCCTGCGGGTATACGGTTTGCAGGTCGGTCGACCAGACGAACGGCGCGGGTTTGGTGTAGCGCCGCAGCGCTGTATCACGCTGGCGCAGTGTGTCGTCTAGGTCGATCACGGGTAGGTTGTATTTCTTCAACGCGTGGACGATCTCTTCGACAATCGTCCGCCGCTGCGCTTCCGGGAGGTAGGCGTCGGCACACGCTTCCGGATCATCCTCGCAGTCAGCGAAAAAGGCTTCGAGCGCGCGCAGGCGCGACCCGGCTTCGTTGACGATTCGCTCGTGGTAACGCCCGGTCAAACGCTCGCGCACGATGTCGTGCAGCGCCTCGATTTCGGTCAGCGTCGCCTTCTGCGCCGACGACATTTGACTCTCCAAACGCTGCAAGCGGCTCAAGCGCAGCAGCAGTCCGCCGATCGTTAGGCTCGGTATCTGCGGGTCGGTCGAGTACCACCCGTCAACGCTGCCGTAGAGTTCATCTTGGCGCAGGTAGTCCTCAAGTCCTTCCGCCATGACGCGGGCTTCCATCAAGTCACGCTCAATCGAGTAGTTTGTCTCGGTCATAACCACCTCCTCGTTCATTTCGATATTTATTATAACATCTCGATTGACAAATCCAGCCCTTATGATTACTTTTTTAATTACATCGTTAGTTAAAGGAGATGATGCGATGCCATACAAGCGGATCCAAGACCTGCCGGACAGCGTGCGCGGCAACGTCCCGAAGCACGCGCAGGAAATCTACCTAGCAGCCTATAACAGCGCGTGGGAGCAGTACGACGAGCCGGAAGAACGGCGCGGCGGCGCTGACCGCGAGGAAACAGCGCACAAAGTGGCGTGGGCTGCCGTCAAGAAGAAGTACGACAAGGACGAGAAAACCGGTGAGTGGAAGGCGAAGGACGACTAGTCACGCCAAAAGACGACCCTTATCCTGTGAAACTTGCTACAATTTGCGCCAAGTAGCAAGAGCATTATTCACAGGAGTCGATTTTCATGACGTATCAAGTTCCAGAAGTTCCCACTTACGAACCTGTCGCCGAAGACGAAGCGATTCTGGTTGCCAGCGGCGACCTGCGCCTAGCCGCCAACCAGCAGTGCTGGGCAACTCAAGAAGCGATGGAGCAGGCGGTGACCGCCGCCTTTGCCAAGGAAGGCATCAAGGTCAAGCGGGGGCATCCCTATGATCCGGTTGAAAAGCACGGCTTCATCAGCAGCCAGCGGATGGGCATGGACATCTTCAAGAAGATCGACCCGAACGCGCGGCTGATCGTCGCCGAGTCGGTCTGGCAGTACAGCCATCACGTGCTGGCAGGCTTGCGCGACCACAAGGGACCCATCCTGACGGTCGCCAACTGGAGCGGCGAATGGCCCGGTCTGGTCGGCATGCTCAACCTCAACGGATCGCTGACGAAAGCCGGCAAGCAGTACAGCACGATCTGGAGCAAAGATTTCACCGACGACTACTTCATCAACGGCATTCGTCAGTGGCTGAAGGAAGGCAAAATCACGCACGATGTGAGCCACGTCCGCGACCTGAATGCGGCGGCGCTGCCGAACGCCGAAGCCGAATTAGGGCGCTCATTGGCAGAAAATCTCAAGCGTGAAAAGGCGATCATCGGCGTGTTTGATGAAGGCTGCATGGGCATGTACAACGCCATCATCGACGATGAGATGCTCAACCCAACCGGTATCTTCAAGGAACGCCTCAGCCAGTCCAGCCTGCTGGCGGCGATGCTCGAGGTCGGCGATGACGAGGCGCGGCGCGTGCGCGCGTGGCTCGACGAGCGCGGCGTCAAGTTCATGGTCGGCACTGACCCGGCGACCGAACTGACCGACGACCAGATTCACGAGCAGTGCAAGATGTACATCGCGGCGGTACGCATCGCCGACAGCTTCGGCTGTAACGCGATCGGCATCCAGTACCAGCAGGGGCTGAAGGACATGGCTCCGGCGTCCGATCTTGTCGAGGGCTTGCTTAACAACCCCGACCGCCCGCCGGTCTATCACGCGCAGACCGGCGAGGAATTGTACGCCGGACGCGCCCTGCCCCACTTCAACGAGGTCGATGAAGGCGCAGCGGTCGATCACGTCGTCACCGATCGCATCTGGCAGGCGATGGGATTTGATCCCTCGTCGACGCTGCACGACGTGCGCTGGGGCGAGCACTTTACGGGAAACGGCGTTGACGATTTCGTTTGGGTGTTTGAAATCTCCGGCGCAGCGCCCGCCTCGCACTTCATCGACGGCTATGCCGGCGCGGTCAGCGTCCGTCAGCCGCCGATGTTCTTCCGCCGCGGCGGCGGCACGCTCAAAGGGATCAGCAAGCCCGGTGAGATCGTCTGGAGCAGGGTGTTCGTCATGGACGATGCGCTGCACGCCGACATCGGACGGGCGACGGTTGTCGAATTGCCGCTTGCAGAAACCGAGCGCCGCTGGAATGCGACCAATCCCCAATGGCCGATCATGCACGCCGTCCTGCACGGCGTCAGCCGCGATCAGATGATGGCACGGCACAAGGCGAATCACCTCAACGTCGTCTACGCACCGAGCGCCGAAGACGCCGATCGCGCGCTGGCGGCGAAAGCGGCAATGTTCGACGCCATGGGCATTCAGGTTCACCTGTGTGGCGATGTGAAGGTCGGGTAAAAGTTCGGCAGTTGTCATTGGTTTCTGCGCATTCTGCCGGAGGCTCAAGCCTCCGGCAAGCTAAAAGTAAGCCGGCATCCGCCGGCTGTTCAGCCCCGTGAACGGGGCTTTTTTCACTCCCCCGACGCTCCGCGCGCCGGGCGGGGTAAGTTCGTGCAAAACCTCCAAACCATTTCTCTCAATTTGACCCTCCTCCCTTTTGCATCGGTTCGAAGTGCGCTATAGTGGAAGTGGACTATACCAGCATAGACCGGACTAGGATTCTTGGGAGGTTTGCGTATCGCGCATACAACTGTCGGCTTTCGTCAAGTAATCACTCTTTTCCTAATACCTTTCTGGAGATAGAGATGAAACGCTTTCTCAGCCTGTTTCTCGTCCTCGCATTGATGCTCACCGGCTCGCTGATGCCGCTTGCGGCTCAGGAAGAAGCACCGGAGGGTGTGTTCCTCGGCACATGGCCCTACGTGCTGCCGCCCGATCACCATTTCAACGCCTTCGCCTCCGGCGGACCCAATGACAACCTCGGCGCGCTCTACCGCACCTACGTCCACCTTCCGCCCGCGATTTACCAGTGGGCGACCGAAGAATACGTTGGTTTACTTGCGGAAAGCTGGGGCTTCTCCGACGACGGCTCGTACTACGAGATCGTCCTGAACCCTGAAGCGACGTGGAGCAACGGCGACGCGGTCACGTCGGAAGACGTCATCGTCACCTACGCGCTCGGTCGGCTGGCGAACTGGTCGCAGTTCGGCTACATCGGTGACGTCGTCGCCGTTGACGAACAGACCGTCCACTTCATGTTCACGAGCGAGCCGTCGCTGGTCGCCGAACGCCTGCTGCTGAAGGAATACATCGTCCCGCGCGCAACGTACGGCGAACTGGCGGGGCGCGCGCTGGAACTGTTTGAAACCGGCGCGACCCGTGACAGCGAGGAATGGAGCGCGCTCAACACCGAACTAACCGCCTTCCGTC
>JAEVZT010000036.1 GCA_023392115.1 Chloroflexota bacterium | reverse complement strand
GGCGGGATCGGTGTACAGCGGCGCGATCCCCGCCGCGCTGACGCCCGCGACCCACAGCAGACTGAGCGCGGCGGCGACTCGCGGCAGCGCCGGCAGCGGGAATGGGCGCAGCCGGTAGCGCGGGTTGAGCGTCCACAGCAGCCATACCCCGCGCCCAATCCACAGCGCCATGCCGATCTGCGCCGGCAGCAGCAGCTTGACGTTATCGGGACGGTACATGCTCGCCGCCAGAAAGATCGCCAGCGGGATCAGCACCCAGAGCGCCGGCAGCACCGATCGCCAGAGCGCGGCACGCCGCCTGATAATCAGCCCGAACAGGATCAGGACGCCGACGAGCGCCAGCGCCGCTTCCGCGCTGATCCCGAACGCCAGCCAGCGAAGTGTCACGCCGAGCGCCTCGACGATTGGCGACCCGTCGCCGGTATTGGGCCACGTGGTGATCTGTCCCCATGCCGTCGGCAGCCACGGCAGGAACAGGAGGACGGTCAGCAGGTTGGCAAGGAAGTACAACAGTACTGAGTGATGAGTGTTTCCGAGTACTGAGTACTGAGTACTGAGTGCTGAGTCAGAGGGTTTCTTGTCCTTCTCAGTACTCAGTACTTGGTACTCAGTACTTTTCACGAGATACACGACCCCCTGCGCCAGCATGATGAACGGATAGGCGTATTGCGTCCATAAGCCTGCCGCGTTGAACAGGCTCAGCGCCAGCGCCCAACGTCGATCCGGCTTAATCAGGAACTGGGTCAGCGCCCACATGCTCGCCGCCGCCCACAGCGCGAGTAGGGCGTACATCCGCGCTTCCTGCGCGTAGTAGATGCTGAACGTGTTGACGGTCGTCAGCAGCGCCGCCGCGATCCCGGCGATTCCGCCGTACAACTGCCGACCAATCGCGTAGGCGAAGGCGACAGTCATCACGCTGGCGAGCGCCGACAGCATCCGCAGCGCGAACTCGCTCTCGCCGACCAGCCCGCGCCACAGCGCCAGCAACCAGTAGTAGCCCGGCGGGTGAATGTCGCGCGCGGCGTGATCAGCGATCGCGGACAGTGAGCGCGTCGCCTGCACGTAAGCGTTGCCTTCGTCATTCCAGAACGACTGCGCGCCGAGCAGGTGAAAGCGCAGTCCCGCCGCGACGAGCAGCAGGGCGATAGCGCCCAACCAGAAATGCCGGTGTTGAACTCTCAAGACGGTTTGCCGCCCGCTGATGTTAAGCGAATCCCGCGCGTCGACTCTAGCAGCGCGGCGGCAGCTTTGCCACCTACTTCCCCTGATTTCTAGGGATGAAAAGCAGCGTAGGATAAATTACGATGTTGAAAACAGTTGTTACAGGAGGAACACATGAAGAATTTTGGTCGCGCGCTGGCGAATTTTCTCCTACTGCTGCTGATCGTCGATCTGGTGATCCTCGCCGTGGTGGCGATTGCCGGTCTGCTGCTCGGCTGGACGGTGACCGAGTACAGCAACGCCCTGTTCATCATCGGCGCGGTGATCATCGGGCTTGGGGTTGTCCGCATTCACGGACTCGGCTCGATCGAGCGCAGCTACAAGGTGCGCATCGCGCAGACGACCGGTTCGGAAGGCATCATGAATGCCATGCGGCGCATCACGCGCGAGTCGGAGCAGGCGTTCAGTGGATCGGCGCGCATGTTCTTCATCGGGCTGATCCCGATCTTGATCAGCATCTTCCTGCCGTCGATCGTCGGTTGGTGAATTGGTGATAGTTTGCACAAGCGCGTGTGATCAGTCTCACTGATGGCAGGTAAGCGGGGGGTCTACAATCTAAGTAATACTATGTTGTTTCGGGGGATCCCATTGATGAAGAAGATTCTCATCGCCTATGCCACTCGCGTTGGTTCGACCATTGAAGTCGCACAGGCGATCGCCGATGTGCTGACGGAGTGGGGCGCGAAAGTCGAAGTCCGCTCGACGAATGAGCGCATCGACATCGACCGCTACGATGCCGTCATCCTCGGCAGCGCGATTCGCGTTGGCAAATGGCTGCCCGAAGCCGTCGACTTCCTGAAAACACATTACGACGCGCTCTCGACCGTCCCGACCGCGTTCTTCGTCGCCTGCATGACGCTCCACGACGACTGCGACGAGAACCGTAAGCTGGTGCTCTCTTATCTCGATCCGGTGTTTGAGGCGCAGCCCGACGTGCGTCCCGTGTCGATCGGCTTATTCGCGGGCGAGGTCAACCCAGCGAAGTTGTCGCTGCCTATTCGGCTGTTCATCCGCGCGAACAAAGTGCCGTGTGGCGACTTCCGCGACTGGGACGCGATCCGCCGCTGGGCGTCGTCCATCGCGCCGACCCTGCTGGGCGAGCCGGAAATGCTGTACCCGTAATTTCACCCGTCAAGCGCGCGCGTGATTTCGTCCGGTGTGGGCGTGTAGTTGCCGACACGCCGCACCACAAGCCCGCTGGCGTAATTGGCGAGCATTGCCGCGTCGACCGCCGACGCGCCCGCCACCATCGCCAGCGTTAGCACGGCGATCGACGTGTCACCCGCGCCGACCGTATCGTACACGTCGGTGATCGTCGGCGTTGGTACATGGTACGCCATGCCATCATTCACGCAGACGGTCGCGCCGTCTGCCCCGCGCGTGATGACCATCGCCCCCGACACGCGCAGCATCCGGTACAGGTCGCGCGCCGCGAAGGCAAATTCCTCATCCGTCTCGACATCGCGGCGTAAGTAGGCGCGGGCGTCGTCGGCGTTGG
>JAEVZT010000032.1 GCA_023392115.1 Chloroflexota bacterium | reverse complement strand
CGATCAGGCTGGCGTGCGTTCCCTGTTCGACGATTCGCCCGTCTGACAGGACGAGGATGCGGTCTGCGTCTTTGACCGTTGCGATACGATGGGCGATGATCAGGCTCGTGCGCGACCGCAAGACGTGGCGCAGGTCGGAAAGGATGTCCGCGGCGGTCTGCGTATCGACGCTCGACAGGGCGTCGTCAAGCACGAGGATCGCCGGGTCGCGCACCAATGCCCGCGCGATAGCCACGCGCTGTTTCTGCCCTCCCGACAACATCACGCCCTTCTCGCCGACCAGCGTCTCCGTGCCGTGAGGCAGCTGCGGCAGGTCATTGCTCAGCCGCGAGATGTGAACCGCCTCGTTGAGCTTGTCCGTGGCAATATCCGGTTTGCCCATACGCACGTTTTCGGCGAGCGTTTGGCTGAAGAGGAACGTCGATTGCGGAACGTAGGCGATCGCGCGGCGCAGGTCATCGAGGCGCAGCGACCGAACGTCGTGTCCGTCGATCAGCACCCGCCCCTCATTCGGATCGAGGACACGCGCCAACAGGCTGACGAGCAGGGTCTTGCCGCTGCCAGTCGCGCCGACAAGCGCGACCACCTGCCCCGCCGGAATGTGAATCGAGATGTCGCGCAGCAGCGGCGTCCCATCAATCTCGACGCTCACGTTTTCAAAGCGAATGTCGCCACGCGCTTCCGGCAGCAGCTTGGCATCAGGCGCGCTGCTGATCGCCGCTTCTTGCAGCAGCGGCGTGATGCGCGTCAGCGCGCCGCGCGTCTGCTGGTAACGCTGGTACATCATGCCGAGATGCAGCAGTGTCGAGCTGATCATGCCGAGGTACAGCAGGAACTGCGTGAAGTTGCCGAGTGTCAGCGAGCCGTTAAGCGTGAGGATGCCGCCAAATAGGACGACGATGCCGGCGGCAAGCTGGCTGATCATGTTCGGTAACATGCCGACCGGTTCGTTGCGCCGCTTGAAGAACAGCCAGCGGCGGCGATATTCGCGGTTTTCCTCGTTGAACCTGCGGCTGACGCCCGCTTCACGCCCGAATGTCTTGACCGTCTGGATGCCGCTGAAGCTGTCCTGCACCAGTGCCGCCACCGTCCCCGCTTGATTCTGCACCTGCTCGAAATACGGCGCGAGCACCAGACCGGCGCGGATCTGGAAGGTCGTCGACACCGCCAGCACGATGAAGACGACGATCGTCAGCGGCAGGTCGATCAGCGCCAGCAGGACGAACGTCGCCACAAGCCCAAACAGTGCGCTGCCGATGCGCGTGAACGTGATAGCCAGCAAGCGCCAGATCGTATCCACGTCGCTGTGCATGCGCGAAATCAGGTCGCCGGTCGCGTGGTGCTGGAAGAACGCTTGCTCGAGCGTCAGCAGGTTATCGAACAAATCCTTGCGCACGTCATATGCCACCGAGTAGGCAACCGTGCCGCTCGCCCGGCGCTGTCCATGAAACGCGATCACCGTGATGATCGCCAGCGCGAGCACGATGACGATGTCGGTCACGATCATGGGTGGGGTGGCGTGTGAATGGATGAAATCGTAGCCGAGATTGAGCGGATAGGGCTGGTTGGAGGGGGTGAATCCCCAGCGGATGTGATCGACGATTACACCGATCATGTACGGCTCAAGCGCCGTTGTGAGTCCGGCAACCATACCGCTGACAACCGAGATAATCGCTGCCAGCCGGTGCCGCATCACGTAAGCCCACAGCCAGCGCATGTTTGCCACTGGCGCGGACTGTTTGCCGTTTGTATTCACTCGCCGAACCTACCCCCGTTTTCCCGTGAGCGCCTATCTTAGCAGACGGCTTTAAGACCAAGACGTACCAATCGGAGTTCACAGTAAACAGTTCGCAGTTGATAGTCAGAACGCGCTTGTACTTACTGTTCCACCGTCCACTGTCAACTACTCTATGTCGATCACGACCTTATGTATACCGTCGGGATAATCGACATTGAGCGCGAACGCCTTATCTGCCTCCGTCAAGGGGAAGCGGTGTGACACCAGCGCATCAAGATCGACGTTCTGCTCGGTGACGAGGTGGATCGTGCGCGGGTAGACGTGCTTCATGCGCCGCGCAAGGACAATCGTCAGTCCTTTACGACGCGCCGTCGAGTGTTTCATGACAATTCGGTCGTCTGATGGGATGCCGACAAGTACCACGCGCCCGCCTAAGCGCGCCATTTCCGCCGACTGCGCGATGCTGTGGTCAGCCCAAGCCGCCTCGTAGACCACATCAACGCCGCGCCCGCCCGTGATCTGGGCAATGCGCTCGACTGGATCAACGTCAAGCGTCCACGCGTCGGTTACGCCCGCCCATGTCTTTGCCTTCTCGGCACGCCACGCGAAGCAGTCGAAGGCGTAGATCGGGTCAGCGCCGCTCATGCGCGCCAGCTTGGCTATCATGAGTCCAATTGGACCGCAGCCGAGAATGGCGACACTCCGCGCCAGCTTGAGCTTGCCCAGATTAGCGGCATGGAGCGCGACGCCGAGCGGTTCGAGCAGCGCCATACCCGCGTCGCTGATGCTGTCAGGCACGGGAAAGCAGCTTCGCGCGTCGACGAGCATCCGTTCCTGAAGCGCGCCGTCATCCGGGAACAGCCCGCAAAAATGCAGGCGGCGGCACAGGTTCGGGTGTCCTTCCTCGCACATCTCGCAGCGCCAGCACGGCGTCGCCGGATCAACGGCTACCCGCTGACCAACGCGCAGCGGATTATTGTTGCCGTCGAGCGCGCCATCACCGACCGCTTCCACCACCCCGCCGAACTCGTGCCCGATGATCAACGGCTGTTCGACAACTGTGTCGCCAATCCGCGCGTCGACGTAGGTGTGCAGGTCAGAGCCACACACGCCGACGCTCTTGACGCGAATCAGCGCCTGACCGGGCGAAGGCGCGCCCGGCGGATCAATCGTATCAATCCTCAGGTCGCGCGGGGCGTAGAGTCGTGCTGCTAACATGAGTCGTTATCCTTCCATGAAGCGCCGATATGCCTCTGATCTTACCCCTTTTCGCACAGTTTTCACGCCCATGAACGTTTACGAGTCGACGCGTTCCAGCAGCGCGACCGGGAAGCGACCAAGCACGTCCACCAGCGCCAAGCTCGCGCCGTCGCCGTTCGCAGTGACTGTCAGCGCTTCACCGGTGAATAGGTTACGGTAGGTTCTTCCCTGCTCGTCTTCCGGCAGCATGAGCTGTGTATCCTGCCACACCTCCCCGCCGAGCGGCGGGCGTTCCTCTCCGCCCGTCAAGCCGACGACAAGTCGCGGCACGACGACAAGGATCGCGTCGTCGTCATGCTGACGTTGAAACGCACAGACGTGGCGCTTCTTCGCGCCGCGCGCGGCAACCGGGGCATAGTCCGCCTCGCCGAAGAACGCCAGTCTGTCGCGGCGGAAGCGCAGCGCGCGCTGAAGGGTGTACATCTTGATCCGCCCGTCCCGGCTGCTGGCGACGAGATCAGACGCGAGCGCTGCCCGCGCCTCGTCGTCCTCTACCGCTTGCAGCGACTGAAGCATGGCGCGCAGCGCCTCATAGTCGACGGGTCGCCGGTTATCCGGGTCGACAAGGCTGAAGTCCCAGACTTCTGTTCCGCGATACGTATCCGGCACGCCGGGACACGTCAGGCGCAGCAGCACCTGACTGAGCGCGTTCCACTGCCCGAAATAGGCGACGCGCCGCTGGAACGGAATAAACGCTTTGAGGAATGGGTTCTCTCTGTCGCGCCGCAGCAGCGCGTCGATGAAGTCGGCGACGGCTGTGTCGTATTCCTCGTTGGCGTTCGTCCAGCTCGTGCGGACTTTCGCCTCTTTCGTCGCCTTCGCCATGTACGCGCTGATCCGTTCACAGAACGCCATCCACGAATCGCCATCCTCATGCTCGTCCAGATCGAACGGGTACGCGCCGATCATCGACTGGTAGAGCAGATATTCGTCATTCGCATCCGGCGCGCTGCCGCTGTCGAGCGCCGTCTTCGAACGTTCACTCATCCGCTGCCACTCGCGGATCACCCCACCCCACTCGCCCGCTATTTCCGACAGCACATTAAGCCGGGCGCGCACATCCTCGCTGCGCTTCGTGTCGTGCGTCGACGTGGCAAGCATAGCGTAAGCCCATTGACGACGGCGACGCGCGTTTTGCTCGTGGAACTCGTCCATGCCAATGCCGAAAACCGCTGGATTGCCGCCGACCTCGTTGAGCGAGACGAGACGGTTGTAAACGTAAAACAGCGTGTCCTCGATGCTCTTCGCCATCACAGGACCCGTGATCTGCTGGAAGCGCATGACGAAGCGCAGCAGTTCGGTGCGGTCGGCTTCCTCAAATTCGTTCAAGTTGCGAAGCAGCAGCGTATCGCGGATGAAGTTGAAGACGGTGCTCGACACATGCGGGCTGTGCCGCCGCGCGTCGCGGACTGCCGTCTCGATGAAATGCTGGTCGCGGTGCGAGATCGCGCCTTCCCCGACAATGTACGTCCTGTAGATTGGTAGACAGGCGATCACTTCACGCAACGCGTACATCAACCCGTTGAGCGTGAAGTCGCGCGTGTGCCGGTTCTTCTCCGCCAGCCGCTCAAGCTGGTGCGCCAGCGAGTTGATTTCGCTTGCCAGCGAGTCCAGCATCGTCATCTTCTTGCTTCGGTAGTTGCGATCAGAAAACGGCACGTCCGCATTGCCGGTGAAGCCGTCGTAAATTGCGTTGAACTCGACTTCTGCGGTGCGGTTGACAAAAATCCCGTTGACGAGGTTCATAAAATCGTAGCCTGTCGTGCCGTAGACTGCCCAGTCACGCGGCAGCGGTTCGGTTTCCGACAGGATTTTCTCGACGACGACGTACAACGGAAACGTCTGCTCATGCTGGAGATTGACCAGTCCGCCGAACCAAGCGGCGACTTCCCCGCGAATTGCCTCATCGGCATCGTCGTTGATCTCGCCCTCGACGCGCGCCCGCACCGCGTCGGCGACGTAGCGTTCCTGCAAGCGGCGGAAGTATTCAGGTGGATTCCACAAGCCGTCCGGGTGATCGATGCGCAGTCCCTCGATCTGCCCTTCCGCCAGCAGTTCGAAGATCAGGTTGTGCGTGGCGTCGAATACTTCGGGCAGTTCGACGCGGATCGCCGCCATCGTGTTGATGTCGAAAAAGCGCCGGTAATTGATTTCTTCGGCGGCGACGCGCCAGAAGGCAAGCCGGTATGGCTGCGCGGCGATCAAATCGTCGGGCAAGTCGTAGCTTGACGGGTCGCCCGGCGTGCCGTTGAAGCGTTCGAGCGTCTTGCTGATCGCCTCGCGCACAGCTTCGCTCGCGTCGTAGAGCGCCGCGATCCGGCGCTTGATCACCTCTTTCTCACGCGCCCGCTCCGAGCGCTTCAACGCGTCGGTTTCGCCGCGTCCCGGTAAATAATTCAGCGCCGTCAGGATGCTTTGCAGCTCGATCGCGTTTTCGTCTTCCTCGCCCAACCCTTCAAGTACGGCGACTGCTGGCTGTTCGAGCAAACGGATATATGTTTCCGGCGCGATCGGCAGTTCATGGTCGCCGTAGTGGAGTGTGAACGCGCCGTCGCTGCACGCAACCTTCAGCTTGCCGTCTTCGAGGACGCGCCCGTACTGGTCTTCGAGGATTGGCAGAAGGACTTTGTTGACAAGTTCCGGCTTGACCGGCGACCAGTCAATGTCGAAGTAGCCAGCGTAGATCGAGCTTGGTCCGTTTTCCAACACGTCCATCCACCACGCATTACACGCATGCCCGACGCCCATGTGATTCGGCACAATGTCGACAATTAGGTGCATCCCGCGCGCGTGAAGCGCCGCGACGAAACTGTCGAAACCCTCGCGACTGCCCAGTTCAGGATTAAGCTCGCCGTGATCGCAGATGTCATAGCCGTGCGCGCTGCCGGGAACTGCTCTGAGGATCGGCGAGGCATACAGGTCGCCGATCCCGAGATCGTGCAGGTAAGGTACGAGCGCCTCAGCGTCCTTAAAGGTGAATTGGCGGCTGAACTGCACACGGTAGGTCGCCGAAGGAATGTGCCGCCGCGCAGTCAAGTCGCGCGCGGTTGATACAACGAGCTGTTTGATGTCGTCTATCATCGAGTTAGCCTGCCGTCTCGCGCACATACAGGACGAGCGAATGTCCGGGGAATGACAGCGCCACTTCGCCGTCAGAGGCAAGCGTGTGGCGCTTCTGCGCTCGCTTCAGATCGGAGTCGGAACTCCAGCGCGGGTCTGCCGAATCGAGGAGCCGCCGCCATTGACCACTCGGCACGGGCAGCACGATCGACTGCTCATCGGCATTGAAATTCA
>JAEVZT010000605.1 GCA_023392115.1 Chloroflexota bacterium | reverse complement strand
TCCGGCGCGAAGGCGGCGCGCTCAGCCTCGTCGATCTCGGCAGCGACAACGGGACATATCTCAACGGGCAGCGGCTGATCC
Organism: Chloroflexota bacterium; assembly: GCA_023392115.1. Lineage (GTDB taxonomy): Bacteria > Chloroflexota > Anaerolineae > Aggregatilineales > Phototrophicaceae > Flexifilum. The sequence goes on along the minus strand of JAEVZT010000605.1, from coordinate 3,133 downwards.
CGAACCAGCCGCGCATTTTGCGCGACGGCGACGAAATCCGGCTCGGCTACTTGGTGCTCAATGTCAAGTTCGAACGCCTGCCTTGACCCTCATGCGTTCGCTATGCGTCCGTGTTATCATCGTGAGTCAGCCTCTTTAACGCGGATTTGGACGCATGACCGAACGCACAAACGAAGAGTGGCTTTCCGACTTACAGGGTAACTCTGAGGCGCAAACCCGCGCGCTGACCGATCTCCAAGAACGGTTGCAGCGCGGCATTTTTTACTACCTGAGCCGCGAGCGCAGCGACCTCGCCGGACTTTCAACCCACGAACTCGACCAGATGGCGCAGGACATGGCGCAGGACGCCGTTCTGCGCGTCATGGACAACCTCGACACCTTTCGCGGCGACAGCCTGTTTACAACATGGGCGACGCGCATCGCCGTCCGCGTGGCGATCAGCGATCTGCGCCGAGCGCGCTACAAGGATTTCAGCCTCGACGATATGACCGCCGACGGCGATTTGCTGCCGGTGTCCTCCGCGCCGGTGGGCGGGACGAAGCCGCTTCAGCCCGAGCGCGCCGCCGAACGTGCCGAAGTCCTGACGCGCATTCAGTCCGCGCTCGACGACGCGCTCACCGAACGACAGCAGCAGGCACTGATCGCCGTTGCCGTGCGCGGCGTGCCGCTCGAAATCGTCGCCGAGCAGATGAACACCAACCGCAACGCGCTCTACAAGCTGATCCACGACGCGCGGCGCAAGCTGCGTCACCATCTTGAATCACAGGGGCTGGCGATGGAGTACATCCTCAATCTGTTTCAGGAGTGACGCAGCCCATGAGGTAAGATGATGCCCGATTGCCGCGTCCAATTGGAAGACAAGCAGCTTTAATAAGAATGGGTAGGGGCGGTGGACGACCAACTCCGAAAACTCATTGACTGCATTTTTGATGCACATTTAGACACGATCATCGACTGTGAAACCTGTGGACGCCAGCTCAACTGCCTCGCCGAGGCGGTCGCAGCCGGCGTCGATCCGCGCGACTTGCTGCCGGCAGTCGAGGAACATATCGTGTGCTGCGTTGACTGCCGCGAGGAATTTGAGGCGCTTCTGGCGATCATCCGGGCGGAAAATCAGGGTTTGATCACCTCGGAACGTAAGGATTAACGATATGCGAAAAGTACGTGTTCTCATCATTGGCTCCGGTCCCGCTGGTTTGACAGCGGCGATCTACACCGCTCGCGCCCAGTTGAGCACCGTTGTCTTAACCGGCGAGCAGCTTGGCGGGCAGATCGCGACAACTCACGACGTCGATAACTTCCCGGCGTTCCCCGAAGGCATCACGGGACCCGAACTCACCGAGCGCATGAAACAGCAAGCCGAGCGTTTTGGCGCTGAATTCCAGTATGACATCGTGACCGAGGTCGATTTCAGCAGCGGATCGCCGTTCCGCGTTAAGACGCTGAGCGAGGAGTATCTCGCCGACTCGGTGATCGTCACCATTGGCGCAAAAGCGCGCCATCTTGGCGTTCCCGGAGAGATAGAATTCACCGGGCGCGGCGTAAGCTGGTGCGCGACCTGCGACGGCTTCTTCTTCCGCGGCAAGGAAGTCATCGTTGTCGGCGGCGGCGACTCGGCGCTGCAAGAGGCGATCTTCCTGACCAAGTTCGCCACGTCCGTAACCGTCGTCCACCGGCGCGATGAGCTTCGCGCGAGCGTGGCGCTGCAAACCCGCGCTTTCAGCAACCCGCGCATCAAGTTCATCTATGACTCGGTTGTCGACGAGATCAAGGGCGCTGACATGACCGTCAAGAGCGCCGTGCTGCGGAACCTCAAGACGGGCGAAGTGACCGAGAAGCCGATCGACGGCGTGTTCATTTTCATTGGTTACGACCCGAACAGCGATGTTTTCGGCGGTCAGATCACGCTTGACGATCAGGGCTATGTGATCGTCGACGAGCGCATGCGGACAAATGTTGACGGCGTGTTTGCCGGAGGCGAAATTCACGACGACGTGTTCCGTCAGGCGATCACGGCGGCGGGACAGGGCTGCGCGGCTGCGCTGACGGCGATCAACTGGCTCGGCGAGCACGAGGATCAGCTTCAGCCGCTCGATGAACCGCTCGCGGCGGCGAGCGAGTAACGCTTCACTAAATCATCAACAACAGAACGGCGCAACGCACGTAGGATGACTACGCTTTGCGCCGTTTTTATTTTGTAGAATAGATTACACGGAAGCCTGTTACAGATATCGCAGAGAACGTTGAAGATGTCGCAACAATTACATATAACGTACTTAGAAAAGATGTTTGCACGTTCGCAAACTAAGTTAATTTTGCCCCTTATAACGCTCGCTCTTTGCGACGACTTTGTCGCTTCAGGGAACACGACATATACGGATAGAGAAATCAATCTGCTGTACACGGCTAAAGTACGCCAGCTCATTGATCATCTGGGGCATGACTTGAATATTGGTGGCAAATATCAGGATGCTTACGCAGCACGGAGCCTGCCGAAGTACGGTGTGTTGAGGGCAATTGACAACAAAATATACGAGTTGACTCCCCTATATGCGGAAAATGCGTATGAAATTGTCAGTTGGATTCTTCAACGTGTGAGTGATCACATCTCAGAACGCCTTGGAATCATTCCCCAGCTAGGAAATCGGCAGTTTAGGGTGTCAATTTCTTCAGACCTGAACGCTTTTATTTCGCTGCTAGACACCTATATTGACAGGAATGCTGCCAATTTCGAAATCTTCAGCTTTGCAGTTTTAAAGGTTCATCTCGAGAAATTCGCATGCAAGGTATACCGTGACTCTCGTACCTCTGCACACGATAATGGTGTTGATCTCTCAACGAACTTCGGCGTTGTGTACCAGATAAAAAAGCTCAACATTTACTCGCGGAATGCCGCTGATGATGTCTATTCAGAGCTCAAGTTGAATTTCGACAATCAACGTTTGGTCGAAGGAAACGTTGTCCTCATCATTGATGACATCACTAAAGATGTAAGACAGTATCTCCTAAACATGCGAGTTCAGTCGATCAGCAAGCGAGAAATCCTGCTGCTGGCAACTCAATTTGAAGATGTGGAAGATCGTGAAAAAGTCTTGCGAGTCATTTACGAGGAATTCGGTAGAGACTATAGGAG
>JAEVZT010000594.1 GCA_023392115.1 Chloroflexota bacterium | reverse complement strand
ATACATCAACGCGCCGGTGCTCGCGGTCGAGCGCGGAATTCAGGTGACGCAGGCGAAAGGGCTGAAGGCGGGCGAATACACAACGCTGGTGGCGTGTATGGTGACGCTCGAAGACGGCGAGCAGATTTACATGGCGGGGACGCTGCTCGACCGGCGCGAGCCGCTGATCGTCCAGATCAACGACTACCGCATGAACTTCAACCCGCACGGGCATCTGCTGATCATGGGCAGCTACGATCAGCCGGGCGTGATCGGCAGGGTCGGCACGCTGATGGCGACCAACGGCATCAACATCGCCAGCTGGCACACGGGACGCGCGACGCGGGGCGGTCACACGCTGACCGTCCTCACCCTCGACGAGCAGATCCCTGAAGACGTGTTCGCGGATTTGTGCCTTCAAGATTTCGTCCGCCACGCGCATCAGGTACAAGTGCCATGAAGCGCGGGCTGATCGGCATTTGAATGACAAGATCGGTTGGATATGCACGAAGCATCCCGCAAGCCGTCCCGCGTCTGGCTGAGACTCGCTGACGTCGTTTTCCTGCTCGCGCTCGGCGTCTACACTATCGCCGGCGTGTCGATCGCGCCGTTTCACGGCGACGAGCCGATGCAGATCTACATGAGTCACGATTACGTGACGGCGTTCGTCGAGCGCCAGCCGGAACGCCTGACGACCCGGCCGCCCTATGACATCGACTCCGACGCCCACCTGCGCCTGATCAACGGCTCGGTCAACCGCTACACAATCGGGCTGGCGTGGCATCTGGCCGGGCTGACCAGCGGCGATCTGCCGCCGCGTCCGGGCTGGGATTGGGGTCTCGATTACGATTTCAACGTGGCGACAGGCCATCGACCATCCGAAGCGCTGATGCTCGCATCGCGCCTGCCGTCAGCGTTGTTCACGGCGTTGAGCGCGGTTGCGCTGTTTGCGCTGGCGTGGCAGTTCGGCGAACGCCCGCTCGCCTACGTTGTCACGCTGATCTACGCGCTCAATCCCGTGATCCTGCTCAACGGGCGGCGCGCGCTTCAGGAAGGCTCGGTGCTGTGCTTCGGCATTCTCGCCATCTTGATCGCCGCGTGGATCAGCAAGCGTCGCACTGACGGCAAGCCCGATCCGCTTGCCGCGTGGCTGGCGTTGATCGCCGCCTGTGCGCTGACGCTCGCCAGCAAGCACAGCGGCGTTGTCTTTGTCGCCGCAGCGCTGGGCTGGATTTTCGCCGCCGAACTGGTGCGTTGGCGCTTGAACGCGATCGCCGTGACGACCCTCAAGCTGATCGCGGGCGGACTCCTGATCATTGTCCTGTTCGTCGCGCTGTCGCCGGCGCTGTGGAACGACCCGATCGCGCGGTTTGGCGATTTGCTGGCGGAGCGGTCACGCTTGCTCGACATTCAGGTCGCGGTAGACCCGCTCGCGCCGATGACGATCGCGCAGCGGCTTGAGGCGATCGTGGCGCAGCCGTTCAGCGCGCCGTTGATGCACTTCGAAGTTGGCTTCTGGGCGCAGGCGCAGCCGATCGCCGCCGAAATCGACGCCTACATGCGCTCGCCGTTGAGCGGGCTGCATCCCGGCGGCGTCATCGGTTGGGGGCTGACCCTGCTGGCAGCGATCGGCATCATCGCTGCGGTCTTACAGGCGCGAAAGCCGCTGTACGCCGGGCTGCTGGTGTGGATGGTCGTGACCGTCGCCAGCCTGCTTGTTAATCCCCTGCCGTGGCAGCGTTACTATCTTCCGCTGATCCCGCTCGCAGCGCTGCTGGCAGGCATCGGTCTTTACGCCGGTGCGCGCCTCTTCGCGTTAAGATACGGGCAGCGAACTTCTGCGGACAACCCTGCGCCGGTTGAAGTCTAGCCGGCGCGCACTCTGCGATCAGACCAAGAGGTGATTGTATGCGCTTCGCCCTTGCATTAACCCTGATAATCCTGCTGGCTGCGTGCGGCGGGTCGCCCGCGCCGACGGCGACACCTGAACCGCCGACGCCCGAACCTGCCACGACTGCGGAAACAGGCGCCGCGAACCCCTTTGGCGACCTGTCCGCGACCCCGGCGGCGCTGCCCGGAACGTTTATTCCCGCATCGGGGGCGACGATCGAGAGTCCGAATGCCGAACCATTCCGGTTTGATTCCCTCGTCTTCACGCAGACCGGCGGCTTGAGCGGCGTCGACGTGCGCGTCGAACTGCGGGGCGACGGCACGCTGATCCGCAACGGCGCGACGACGAGCATCAGCGCCGAAGAAGTCCAGCGCGTCACCGACATGCTCGCCGCGATCGACTTTTACCGCTTTCAGGGTATTTTCGTCGGTTCGGGCGCATCCCCCGACGCCTACCGCTACACGCTGACCGTTGACGGACCGCTTGGCAGCCGCACGGTGATGGCAGAGGACGGCTTGACGCCGATGGAACTGCTGTTCATCTTCGACTCGATCCGCGCGCTCGGCGAGTGATTAGACCGCAAGTTCCGATAGATCGCGGATGATGGCGTCGAATTCTGCCGGATCGTGAGAGGACTCGACGCAGCGGTCGGGGCGGCAGACGAGATAAGTCGTCATGCCAATCTGCTTCGCGCTTCTCAGGGCGTCGGGCAGATCGTCAATCACGGCGCACGCGCGCGGATCGACGCCTGACGCTAGCGCCACGATCTCGTAAAAGCGTTCGTCCTTGAGGAAACGCCCGACGTTGTCTGCGCCGAACAGCCGCCCCCGAAAATAGAGGTCGATTTTTCCGCCGCTCAGCGACGAACGCACCTGCGCTTCGATCGCGTGGCTGGTGACGCCGAGCGTCAACCCCGTGCGCGTCAGTCGTTCGAGCGCCGCCGAAACGTCGGTGTAAACCGCGTCGCAGTTCCGCGTGACGATGCCCGGCAGTTCGCGCGACAGGGCGATCAGTTCTTCATGCGGCGGTTCGCCCACGCCAACGATCCGAAACAGCGCGCGCGTCGTCCGAAACAGCCCTTCCCACATGTGATCGATGCCTTCGTCGCCGCCAAGGTCAAGATCGGTGAAATAATTGTCCCAGTCGGCAACAATACGGCGATTCGCTTGCGTCCACACTTCCGGCGTCTGCCCGTAGCGCGCCGCCAGCACCTGACCGAGCTGCTCGCTGTAGCACAGATGCATCCGCCGCCCGTCGATCAGGACGCCGTGCAGGTCGAAGAACAGGTGCGTGAGCGTCATGGCAGCGCCTGAATGCCAACGATGTAGTTGCGGGCATCGCCGCCGAGTTCGGGCAGCATGATTTCGAACTCGGCGCTCTCGCCCGATTCAAGTTCTGCCGGGCGCAGGTCGGCGAACGCCGCGCCGATCACGTTTTGCTGTCCGTCAAACACCGTCACCGTCGCGCGCGGCTGGCGTACCGTCCCTTTGCCGGTGTTCGTGACCGTACCGCTGATGATCAAGCGGTTTTGCGCGTCGAACCTTGACTCGTCAGTCCACGACAGCGACTCCGCGCCGGTAAACGTGCCTTCAGATGAAGGCGTCCAGTCTTTGCCGAGCGCGACGCTGTAAGTCGCGGCGTCTGTTGGCTGCCCGCCGCCGAAGCGCAGGCTGAACGGGGCGAAGCCGCCCGGCGGAATGCCGTGCCCCATGATCGTATCCACCGCGCCGGTGATCACCGACCCGTCAGACGCGAACAGCGTCGCTTCAACCGGAACACCTGTGACGCTGTGCAAGCCATAATTGGCGATCTCGCCGGTGATGAAGAACACGCCTTCGGGGGTCGTCCATGCCGCGACGTGGAGAACGCCGAGGCTGCTGTTTTTGGCGTGGGCGAGGGTCGTCAGTTCGGACGGCTCTAGCCCGGCGTCGGCGTGAACGGTGAACGTATTGATGACATTTTGCAGCGCCGCCGCGCGTTCGATATTGGCGGGTAGGATGACCTCGATCAAGCCGATGAACGTTCCGGACGCTTGGATGAAAGTGTTGACCGATTCGGTCACGCCGTCGGCGACCTGCCGCAGACCGGTCAAGCGCCAGCTGCCGTCGCCCATCGCCTCGCGGCTCTGCTCGGCGTACTGCCCGACGTCGGCGCGCACCTGCGTTTGATAACGATTGAGCAGGTCGGAGAAGGATCCCGAATCAACTTCGCGCCCGAGATTCATCACCGCCAGCAGCAGCGACGGCTCGGCGTCGCCGGGGGCGGAGAACGCTGCCGTCGCCAGCGTCGTGGTGTTCTGCTCGTAGAGCGCCCATTGGCGCGGCACGCTGATCGAGAATGCGCCGCTCGGGTGATCATAACGCGCCGGCACTTGATCGAACGGCGGCGGGGTGGGGGCGAAGACGACAGCGCCGCCGCCGCATCCGGTCAGCAAGAGGAAGGTCAGCAAGAGCAAAAAGCGCATGACGAGAAAACCGTCCCTGTTACAAATGTCAGCCGCGCCGGAAATACTTCCATAGGGTACTTCCTACGCGCGACATATATGGATATAATCTGTTGAGGTCATACGTGACACTTATTGTCACAAATGTGTTTCTGCCGAAAATAGAAAGTTTACTGCATGTACGCAAACAACGAACTCTTATTCCCTCATCATGTTATCCCGTCTTTGAAAAAACTGCGCGGTCCCAAATGGCAGGCGTTGATTGAACGCATCACCCTGCTGTCAGAGTACCACGACGAGACGCTGGCGCTGATGCTGATGATGGTGCGGCTCAACGGCTGTCTCGCCTGCGAAACCGACAGTTACCGCGCCATGCGCGGCTGCCTCCCATGCGCGGTGCAGACGCTGCGCCGTTACAAGGGCAGCGATGACGAACTTGTCAGCGCTTACGAACAGGCACTGCTTGAAGTGCAGGTTTACGCGCGCAACCATCCGAGGCTGGGGATTCAGAGCGTCATGCCGCAGTCGCCAATTCTGTAATGTCCGCGCTTGATCGCTTAAGTTACCGTATGCTATAATGTTGCGCGCATGGTGCGTGAACCATGCACTTGTTTTTGTTTCCAGTTTACGAGAGGACAACGTTATAAGCTCCCCAGACTCGCTCCGGATCAACAATCAAATACGCGCGCGTGAAGTGCGCCTGATCACCGACACCAACGAGAACATCGGCGTCGTTCCGCTGGCGCGCGCGCTAGAAATTGCCGAATCGCGGAATCTCGACCTTGTCGAGGTTTCGCCGAACGCCGATCCGCCCGTTTGCCGAATCATGGATTTTGGCAAGTTCCAGTACGAACGGGCGCGCAAAGAGCGCAAGGCGAAGAAGCAGCAGAAGACGATTGAGGTGAAGGAAATTCGTCTGAGTCCTAAGACCGACGACCATCACCTGTCGTTCAAGGTGCGTGACGCGCGCAAGTGGATTCAGGATGGCATGAAAGTCCGTGTGCGTATTCGTTTTCGTGGGCGTGAAATCACCCACGCGAACATTGGACGCGAGCGACTGGAAGCGATAGCGGCGGAACTCAACGATGTCGCCGTCGTCGAGCAGATGCCCAACATGGAAGGCAATACCATGTTGATGGTGCTGGCTCCGGCGGCTGAGAAAAAGACCAAATAGTGGATGCTTCGCGCAAGCAAGGGATGGGGTAACAAGCGTGGGTAAGAAGTATAAACTGAAGACACATAAGGCGACGGCAAAACGCTTCCGTGCAACCGGCAGCGGTAAGATCGTGCGGACGAAGCAGGGCAAGTCGCACTTCCGCCGCCGCCGTTCGCAGCGTGCGAAGAACATGCTCAACAAGACCATCACGATCACGTCCGTGTCGCAGACGCGGCGGATCATGCGCCTTGCGCCCTATCTGGGGCTGTACAAGGCGAACCCGCCTTCGTAAACTTACGTCAGTCGCTTTACCATGTCGTTATGACGACCCGGAGTCGAAGCTCTGGGTCTTTGTTGTCAGGAGATAGTTGAGATGGCTCGTGTCAAGACCGGTTACACCCGGCGCCGTCGTCACAAGAAAGTCCTCAAGCTGACAAAAGGTCAGTGGGGCACGCGCGGACGTCTGTTCCGCCGTTCGAACGAAGCGATGCTGAAAAGCCTGTTCTACTCGTACCGCGACCGCCGCGCTCGCCGTGGCGACCTGCGCCGCCTGTGGATCATCCGCATCAACGCCGCCGCCCGCCTCAACGGGTTGAGCTACAGCCGTCTCGTCTACGGCTTGCGCCAAGCGGGGATCGAGCTGGATCGCAAGATTCTGGCGGACATCGCCGTGCGTGATGCCGAAACCTTCACCAAGATCGCCGCGCTCGCGCAGGCGAAACAATAGCAAGTAGACAGTTCGCAGTTTACAGTTCACAGTGAAGACAAGAACCGTCTTTGCAAATTGTAAACCTCACCCCGCACCACCTGCGGTTGTGCTGCCCCTCTCCATAGGGAGAGGGGCGGTTGAGCGAAGCGGAACGGGGTGAGGTTGCAGACAGACCCAGAACCGCCTTTTCTGTAAACTGTAAACTGTAAACTGTTTACTTCTTTCCTCCCTTGATCACTAGCTTAGGTAACGAGCGCGTCAAACTGGCGCGCGCGCTTCAGTCGCAGGCGAAAACCCGGCGCAAAGAACAGAAGATCGCGCTTGAGGGGGTTCGTTTGATTCGTGATGCTGTCGAGCGCGGTGGTTACGTCCCTGTATTCATCCTCTACGACCCTGATGTTGTCGACGCGTCTGAATTCCTGCGCTACACCGATCAGGTGTTTGAAGCCACGCCGGAAATTATCCGCTACGTGACCGAAACCGAACAGCCGCAGGGGATCGTCGCCGTGCTGCCGATGCCAGCATCGAAGCTGCCCGCTTCGCCGCGCCGCGTGCTGATCCTCGACGCGATCCGCGACCCCGGCAACGAGGGCACGATCCTGCGGACGGCGGCGGCGGCGGGCGTTGATGCGGTGCTGCTGTCTCCGGGCTGCGTTGACCTGTATAACAACAAGGTGCTGCGCGGGGGGATGGGCGCGCATTTCCGGCTGACAATCGCCGCGCGCTCGTGGGCGGAGATCGACGACTACTGCCGCGATCTCACGGTCTATCTGGCGGATATGGACGGGGATCGTTCTTACGACGCCGTTGACTGGACACAGCCGCACGCGCTGATCATCGGCGGCGAGGCGCACGGCGCGAGCGCGGACGCCGAGTCACTGGCGGCGCAGCGCGTTTTTATACCGATGGCGGCGGAAGCCGAATCGCTCAACGCGGCGATCGCGGCGGGTGTGCTGCTGTTTGAAGCCGCGCGGCAGAATCGTTCCGCGCGCTGATCCTCAGCGGTAGCGGCGCGGGATACCGGTCAGTTCAAGAAATTCACCATCATCCTCTAAGACGTGGGGACGCGCTCCATCGGAGTGCTCGACAAACTGGTGCATGGCGTCGCTGAAACCCTCGCGGTAAATCTGGCGCTCGTCGATCGCATTCCGCCCGATCGTGTAGAAATGGACGGCGACGTGGGCGAGCAGGAAGATAGTCCAGAATAACGTCACCGTGATGATCATGTGCATGCTGTGCGACATGATTCCCCAAGGCATCGTCGCCAGCGCGTAAATCGAGGCGATCCACAGGGCGGCGTAAGCGGCGATATGGACTTTGATCAATAAGTCCCACAACCGTCGATCCTGACGGCGCTCATCCTTCATTCCATAACTCCTGTATTCTGAAATATCTCCATTATAGTGGGAAACAAAAACGGGCGCGGCACAACGCACCCGTCATTATAGAAAGCTCACAGGGCGAGCCAGCGGCTCGCCCCTCCAACTCCTTGCCTAGAAATTGATCATGTGCCCTTCAAGCCCGTGCGCCGCTTCCTTGATCGCTTCGCTCAAGGTCGGGTGGGCGTGGACGTTGCGCGCGATTTCCTCCGGCGTTAGCTCGGCAAACCGCGCCAGCGTCAGTTCGGGCAGCAGTTCGGTCACGTCGGGACCGATCAGGTGCGCGCCGAGCATTTCGCCGTACTTCTTGTCGCTGATCAGCTTGACGAACCCGGTTGCGTCGCCCAAACCGTGCGCCTTAGCATTCGCCTGAAACGGGAACTTGGCGACATTAACGTCATAGCCTCTTTCGCGCGCCTGCTTCTCCGTGTAGCCGAAGCTGGCGACCTGCGGCTGGCAGTAGGTCGCGCGAGGCATCATGTCGAACTCCAGCTCAATTGTGTCTGCGCCGGCGATGTTCTCTGCCGCGATCACGCCCATCGCTTCGGCGACGTGCGCCAGCATCAGCTTTGCCGTCACGTCGCCGATCGCGTAGATGTGCGGCACGCTGGTCTGCATCTTGCCGTTAATCTCCACCGCACCGCGATCGGTCAGCTTGACGCCGGTCTTTTCAAGCCCGTAGCCCTCGACGCGCGGCTTGAAACCGATCGCTTGCAGGACGCGGTCGGCTTCAAGCGTTTGCTGCTTGCCGTCGGCTGTCGTCACAGTCACGCGGGCGCCGCTGCCGGTATCCTCGATCGCGTCGACGCGCGTCTTGGTCATGACCTTGATGCCGAGTTTCTTGTACTGCTTTTCGAGTTCCGCCGACACTTCCTCGTCTTCGAGCGGCAGCAGCCTGTCGAGGAACTCGACGATCGTCACGTCGACGCCGTAGTTGTGGTGAACGTAGGCGAACTCGACGCCGATCGCGCCACCGCCGGCGATGATGATCGACTTGGGCAGGTTCTCGTCGAGAATCTGCTCCTCGTAGGTGACGACGTTCTTGCTGATTTCCGTGTTCGGGATCAACCGCGTAACCGCCCCCGTCGCGAGGATCAAGTTCTTGAACGTCAGCGTTTCCTGCCCGCCGTCGTTGAGCGCCACGTCGAGCGAATGATCGTCACGGAAGGTCGCCCAACCTTGATACTCGTCGATCTTGTTCTTGCGCATCAGGAAATGCACGCCCTTGACGCGCCCATCGGCGACCTGACGGCTGCGCTTGAACGCCGCGCCGAAATCCATTGTCAGCTCGCCTGTGACCTTGATGCCGAACTTATCGGCTTCGTTCTTGAGGATGTGCGCGAGTTCAGCGTTGCGCAGCAGGGCTTTCGATGGGATGCAGCCGACGTTGAGGCAGACGCCGCCCCAGTACTGCTTCTCGACAACGGCTGTCTTCAAACCGAGCTGGCTGGCACGAATCGCCGCCACGTAGCCGCCGGGACCCGCGCCGAGCACTACGACATCGTATTCCTTCGCCATTCACATAGCTCCTGAGCTTGTAACGTTGGTGGACAGAGTATACAGTTTACGAAAGAGAGTTCACAGTAGACAGTTCACAGTTCACAGTAAAAGAAGGATGAATTGTGCCTACTGCTTACTGCTAACTGACAACTGTAAACCTCTTTTCGTCCTAAGTGTGAACTGTCTACCGATAACTGTTAACTCATTTTCCATTCTTCTAGCCCGCGCTTAACAGTTTGCATGAACGCGTCTGCGGTCGCGCCGTCTGCCACGCGGTGATCGAACGTCAGCGAGGCGTAGACGCACGGGCGGATAGCAATGCTGTCGTTCCCGTTCGCGTCGGTGTTCACCTTGACGCGCTTTTCGAGCATGCCGACGCCGAGGATGCCGACCTGCGGCTGGTTGATGATCGGCATGGCGACGATGCTGCCGCTGACGCCGTGATTGGTGATCGTGAACGTGCCGTCCTTAACTTCGTCCGGCTTCAACTGCTTGCCGCGCGCCCGCGTCGCCAGTTCGTTAACGATTCGCGCCAGCCCGAGCAGATTGTAATCCTGCGCGTTCTTGATGACCGGAACGATCAAGCCCTCGTCGAGCGCGACCGCCATGCCGATGTTGATCGCCTTGTGTAACAGGATGCCGTCGTCGCGCCACTGAGCATTCAGCAGGGGGACGGCGCGCAGGGCTTCGACAGCCGCGGCGACGAAATAGGCGGTCAGCGTCAGGTTGACGCCCTGCCGCTCGTAATCTGCCTTGTGTGCCGAACGGTGTGCGAGCACCGCCGACATGTCGATCTCGAAGATCGTCGTGACGTGCGGCGAGGTGTGCTTGCTCCTGACCATGTGCTCGGCGATCGCGCGGCGCATGGCGGTCAGCGGCAGGACATCGCCGGGCAGCGCGGGCGGTGCGGGTTGTGCTGGCGCTGCGGCGGATGCGGGCTGCATCGTTTCCGGCGCTTCCGGAATGGCGCCGTTCAGGGGCGCCTGCACCGAGGCAGGCTGTTCGGGCGCTTTCTGATGGCGTTCGAGGTACGCTTCGACATCGCGCTTGGTGACGCGCCCTTCGCGCCCCGTGCCGGGAACTTGCGACAGGTCGAGGTTGTGTTCCGCCGCCATCCGCGCGACGACCGGCGTCACATGCCAGCCGTACTCGACCTAGACTCCCTCGACGGCGTCGGTCACAGCTTCGGCAACCGGCTGGGCGGCTGGCACGGGCGCGGCTTGTTCGACGCCGCTGTCACCGCCCGCGAGCTGTTCGCCCGGCTGACCGATCGCCGCCAGAATCGCCCCGCGCTCAACGGTCTGCCCCTGCTGCACGTAGACCTTGAGGAGCACGCCGCCGGCGGGGGCGGGGACTTCAGTATCGACCTTGTCGGTGCTGACTTCGAGGAGTGGCTCATCTTCCCGCACCGGATCGCCCTCGTGCTTGAGCCAGCGGCTGATCGTGCCTTCGTCCACGCTTTCGCCGAGCTGCGGCATGATGACATTTGTAGGCATGGCTGCTCCTTTGTCGCGCCGTTTCTGCGGAGAACGGTGAGGCGATCGTCAACTGCGCGTGTCATGTAATCTGGTTTGTGATGAAGTCATTATAGCACGGGGCGAAGCTGCACGGTGGCAGTTGGACAACCTCGCCGCGCGCTGACTTCACGATTTTCGTGCAAAGCGTCTGAATGCAGGAAGTTTGTGAATTTCTCCCAAAAAACGCGATCTTAAGTGTGTACCGAAATTGTTACAGGCGACAATAGGTCAACTGCATTTGTAGAAATAGTGTCAGGGTCTTTATGAACGTACCTTCGAACCGGGATTTCGCAACGGAAGTCAAACGTGATCGGTTGAAGCTGCTGTGGCGCTTCACGCTCGGCGCGATGGTAGTCCTTGGCTGGGTCGTCATCAACATCGGCATGCTGCGAAAGGTGGATGCCCTCCTGCCGCTCATCCCGGTTGTGGTGATGGTTTTCGGCGCGATCGGGACGCGCTTCCTGCTCGTACGTGATCGCTATAACAACGCGGCATGGGTCTACATCCTGTCAGCGTTCATCTCCTTGACGATGATTCTGGCGATCAGCGACGGCGAAACGTTGAGCGTATGGTCGTTCTTCTACGCCCTGCTGACCTTCGTCATCGGTTTGCTGCTGCCGCCCACGAACACGATCTTGTTCGGGCTGGCTTCGAGCCTGTGCATTGCCTTCGTCCCGGCGCTCACGCTTGGCGGCATGAGCTTCTTCGGGCTGCCGCAGGTGGCAGCGATTGCGATGACGATCGTCGGCGCGGTCATCGCCATGCAGGTGACGGGCGACCTGTACCAGATCGCCGAATGGGCGCTTGAAAACTACCAGCGCGAGCGGCGCGTTGCCGGCGAACTCTTCGACAGCCGTCAGGAACTGGAGCGCAGCTTCATCCGCGCCAGCGCCTTGAGCGAGCGCCTTCAGGAAGCGAACCGCGAACTCGACGCCGCCCGCGCCGCCGCCGAAGAAGCCAAGCACTTTCGCGGTCAATTCCTCGCGAATATGAGCCACGAACTGCGGACGCCGCTCAACGCGATCATCGGCTTCAGCGAGACGATGCTCAAGTTCCCGGTGATGTATGATGATGTCAAGCTGCCTCCCGCCTACGAAGCCGACTTGCAGCAGATTTTTTCGAGCGGCAAGCAGCTTCTCAGCCTGATCAATGACATCCTCGATCTGGCGAAAGTCGACGCGGGTAAGCTCGACATTCGCATGGAACAGGTTGAACTGCCGCGTGTCATCAACATGGCGCTCTCGACGGCTGCGGGGCTGCTGGGCGGCAAGCCAATCCATCTGAAAGCGGATGTGCCGCCTTCGCTGCCGTCCGTGTGGGCGGACGAGGCGCGCGTGCGTCAGGTGCTGCTCAACCTGTACAGCAACGCCGCCAAGTTCACCGAACGCGGTACAATCACGCTGACGGTGCGTGAGATGGACGAGGGGGTTTGTTTCGCCCTCGCCGACACTGGCATCGGTATCTCTGAAGACAACCTTGACGTGATCTTCGAGGAGTTCAAGCAGGCGGGCGGAGCGGGGCGCGACCCGCGTTCGGGCGCTGGCTTGGGTTTGGCGATCTGCCGTCAACTGCTGACGCTCATGGGCGGTCGCATCTGGGCAGAGAGCAAGCCGGGAGAGGGCAGCACGTTCTTCTTCGTGCTTCAGCCTTACGCCGGGCAAGATGAGCTGGCACTGGACGAACCTGAAACTGTCGAACGGGCGGTTGTTGCGAATTATTAGGCGGGGATACGGTTTATGAGGATTATGTACGTCGAAGACAACCCGGCGAACATTTCGCTGCTTCAGCGGATCGCGCGCATGGGCGGTCACGAGGTGATCAATTACACCAGCGGGGAAATGGCGCTGGAGAAGTTTTCGCAGGACAAGCCCGACCTCGTCCTGATGGACTTACAGCTCGAAGGCAGCATTAGCGGGCTGGAAGTCGTTCGCATCTTGCGTGAGCGCGGTCATCACACGCCGATCATTGCAGTCACGGCGTACGCGATGGTTGGCGACCGCGAACGGTGTCTGGCGGCGGGGTGCAGCGGCTACCTGTCCAAGCCGCTGCCGGTGTCGGAGCTTGTCGAGCTTGTCCAAGAGTATGAACTGGCGGCGAGAGCGCGGACGCTGCAGACGCGAAAGCTTGGTGCGGTCGCGGAAGATGAAACCCTGCCGGAGCGCCCCACGGTGCAGCCGGCGGCGAAGTAGCCGTCGGACACGCCGTCGTTTTACTCCGCCGGGATCACCCCATGCGCTTTGAGGAGTTGGTCTTGATCCCCTGCGATGTAAGCGAAGATTTTCGGTTCTCCGTCGCGCACCTGTACGAAGTAGATTTCGTCAAGTTCGAGTCGGATGTCGCGTCCATCTTGCAGACGGTAATGCGCGTTCCATCGTACTTTTACGCTGGTGTGGTTGTCGTTCAGGGGCGTCAGCGTTAGGTCGGCGATTGTCATTGATTTCGCGCCGAGCCGCCGTTGGGACTCAAACAACTGCGGAACAGCCGAGCGGAACTGGTCATCATTCTGAAAGCACATGACCCCGCCCGGATGTGCCTCCATAAAGCATTCCGTGTATGCGCCGGCTGTACCTTCAATGTCGATTTCGGGCTGTTCTTTCAGCGCGCGGTTGACGCGTGTTTCATAGGCTTGGAAGAACGCACGTACCCTCTGATCACTCATTGTGAACATGCCTTTCTGCAAAACCAACTATAACAGCATCTGCAATTGCCCCGGCTGCACCGAGAAGGTCACATCTTGACCGGAAGCGAATTCTCCGTCAAGCTCCATGTCGATGTTTCCGCGCGGGCTGTGGATGAAGACTTCAGCGGCGCGCGCGGACATCACGGCGGGGTGAGTCAGGTGCGTGCCGTCGTAGACGCGTTTTAGCGCTGCCAGCACCGTCAGCCGTGATACCCCTTTGATCAGCACCACGTCGAATAAGCCATCCGCGATTCGCGCGTCTGGGGCGATCTTCATTCCGCGCCCGAAGGTTGTCCCGTTGGCGACGGCGACCGCATACGCACGCCCCTCGTACCATGCCTTCCCGTCGAGCGTGACTTCCAGCGGCTGCGGGCGGTGCGATACGATAGCGTTGATCGTCGATTGCAGGAACGTCCACGGGCGGCGTATTTTTCGGCGGTTGACGCGCTGCGCCACGTCGCCGCCGATCCCGGCGCTGGCGATGTTGAGGAAGTATTCGCGCGTGTTGCCGGTTGTCAGCATGCCGATGTCGGTCGGCTTCGGTTCGGCGCGGACGATCCAGTCGGTGATCTCTTTCAGGTCGCGGACGGGGATATTTTGTCCACGCGCGAAATCGTGTCCCGTCCCGATGGCGATGTTGCCGTAGATCATCGGGTCGCCGCTCGCCTGCTGGCGGTTGAAGGCGACGAGCGTGTTCACGAGCGCGTGATTCGTCCCGTCGCCGCCGATCGAGATGACCTGACGGACGCCGACGTTATAG
The DNA here is from genome assembly GCA_023392115.1 of Chloroflexota bacterium. GTDB lineage: Bacteria > Chloroflexota > Anaerolineae > Aggregatilineales > Phototrophicaceae > Flexifilum. The sequence continues at coordinate 2,056 of JAEVZT010000594.1, read as the reverse complement.
GCTTCGGTGATGTGGTGCGTGACTTCGGCAGGGTTCTTGGTGATGACGACAATCAGGTCGCCGAGGCGCTGCCACAGGGTTGATTCCAACTCACGCCAGACGCGCCACGCGCGCCCGCTGCCGGCATGAGGGTTAACGATGATGAGTGTTTTCGACATTGCGTTGTTCTTTGGGTTGCGCGGCGCAAGAATCCGATTCTGGAGGACATCGTAACTAGTTTACAGTAGACAGTAGACAGTTCACAGTTAAAGAAAAGAGAACCGTTCTTACTGTGAACTGTCAACTGATTACTGTCTACGTGCGCTGCCCTTACGGACGCACGTGACCTTCGCCGATGATGACCCATTTGTACGTCGTCAGTTCTTCAAGCGCCATCGGTCCGCGCGCGTGCAACTTCTGCGTGCTGACGGCGATTTCCGCGCCAAGCCCCAACTGCCCGCCGTCGGTGAAGCGCGTGCTGGCGTTGACGTAAACTGCCGCCGAGTCAACCTCGTCGACAAAGCGCGCGGCATTGTCCATATCCCGCGTCAGGATGCCGTCGGAATGCCCGGTGCTGTGCTGGCGGATGTGATCGATGGCGGCTTCAAGCCCGCCGACGACCTTCAGGCTCAGGATCAGCGCCAGCCATTCGGTATCGAAGTCGCCTTCCTGCGCCGGCTGCACTCGATCGTCGGCGTTCCCGTTAAGGGTGTTGAGTGCGGTTGGTTCGGCGCGGAAGCTGACGCCCGACGCGCCGAGCCGTTCGACGACGCGCGGCAGGAACTGTTCAGCGACTTTCTCGTGTACCAGCGCCACTTCGAGCGCGTTGCAGACCGAAGGGCGCTGAACCTTGGCGTTGTGGATGATCTCAAGCGCCTCGTCGAGGTCTGCCGTCTCGTCGACGTACAGATGACAGACGCCGATGCCGCCGGTGATGACCGGGATCAGGCTGTTCTCGCGGCAGAACATGTGCAGTTTGTTGCCGCCGCGCGGGATGATCATGTCAATGTACTGGTGCAGCTTGAGCATTTCCTCGACATAGCGCCGGTCAGGGCTTTCGATGTACAGGATCGCGTCGGCTGGGATGTACTCGCTAAACGGGGCGAGTGCTTCGCGCAGCACCTTGACGATCGCCATATTGGAGCGAAAGGTTTCCGAGCCGCCGCGCAGAATAACGGCGTTGCCGCTCTTGAGCGCCAGCGCCGCGACATCGACAGTCACGTTCGGTCGCGCTTCATAGATCACGCCGAGGACGCCGAGCGGCGTGCGCCGCTTCGACACCTGCAAACCGTTCGGCAGCGTCCGCGCCTCAAACACCTTGCCGACCGGGTCGGGCAGTTCGGCGATCTTGCGCACGTCAGCGGCGATCGCGCCGAGGCGGTCGAACAGGCTCAGGCGGTCAAGCATGGCGGCGCTCAAGCCCTTCGCCTGACCGTCGTCGAGGTCGAGCCGGTTAGCGCTCAGGATCGAACCGGCGTTGGCTTCCAGCGCGTCGGCGATAGCCAGCAGCGCCTGATTCTTGACGTCAGTCGGCGCGCGCCCTAAAAGGACGGCAGCCGCTTTGGCGCGCTGTCCCAGTTCAGTCATGTTCATGTCGAAATATCCTTTGCTCACCTCAACAATACCATATTATTGCGGTGAATCACCGCGTCGCCGTAACTGTAGCCGAGCGTTTCGACGATCTGCGCGCTTTTCAGCCCGCGCAATTTGCGCACCGCCTCGCTGTCATAGCTGGTTAAGCCGTGCGCGATCTCGCTGCCGTCGGGCGCGATGACCGAGATCGTTTCGCCGCGTTCGAAGTCGCGCTCAACATCGGTGATGCCGACCGGCAGGAGGCTCGCGCCGCCGTTGAGCAGCATCCGCGCCGCGCCGCCGTCGACACGGACAGCGCCGCGCGTCTTTTCCATCAGCAGGCGGCGCTTGCGGCTCTCGAGCGGGCTGGCTGTCGGGTCAAAGCGCGTGCCGACCGGCTCGCCCTTCATGATTCGTTCGAGCGTGTCGGGATCGTCCCCGCTGGCGATGACGGTTGTCACACCGCTGCGGCTGGCGAGCTGCGCCGCCTGTATTTTCGTCATCA
>JAEVZT010000580.1 GCA_023392115.1 Chloroflexota bacterium | reverse complement strand
TCGCGAGCCTGTGGGCTTACCAGCGCCGCGACATTGGCACGTGATACAATAAGCGTCCAACCTGACAAACAAAGCGCGTGACGATGGCGTAACCATGAAACGACTGCCCCTGATCCTTCTGCTGGTGCTGGTGATCGCTTATCCTGTGGGGGCGCAGCCGGTGATGCCCACCTATCTCGACTGGATTCCCGCCGATTTCACGGCATTCGTGCGCGTTGACCTGCGCAATCCACAGCTGGCGGCGACAAACCTCAACCTATCGCTGTTCGTGGCGTCGGTGCTCCAGCCGGCGCGCGTGCAGGTGACGCAGCGGCTTCCGCTCGACAGCTTCTTTCCGCTTGATACCTTCGACGTCGAAGGCGCATCGTTCCAGCAGCAGATTTTGCCGTGGCTTGAAGGCGAGGTGGTGATCGCTTACCGCGACCTCGACGCGGCATACGAGACGGCGGGCGAGGACACGCTGCTGATCCTGCCGACGAGCGACGCTTTCGCCTCTGCCAGCGCGCTCGACGACGTGATTCAGGGACAGGACAGGCTGCGCCGCCAAACCTACCGCGACATGCGGATCTACGTTGGCGACCGGACGGCGATCGTCTTCACGCCGCAGGCGGTGCTTGTCGGGCAGGAAGACGCGCTCCACGCGGCGATCGACAGGATGCTCGGCGAGGGCGACGCCTTCACAGCCGATCAGGCTTACGGGCAGGTGCGGGCGGCGCTGGCTGACGACGCGCCAGTCTTCGCCTATTTGAAAGGACAAGCTGCTGCATACAGCCTGAACGCTCTGCTTGGGGGCGGCGAGCAAGCTGATCCGCTGCTGGCGGCGCTCGGCGACGCGCTGGCTGACGACGCGGGGATGCTCAAGCCGCTGCTGCTCGGCGATGTTGACGGCATCGGCATACAGCTCACGCCGGACGGCGCAAACTTGCGCGATGTTCGGGCGCGGGTGGTCTTTCATGCCGACGACGCGGAAAGACAAGAAATGTCTGATTTCGACGACGCGGTGCTGGAACTGATCCCGCGCAGCGCGATCGTCGTCCACAGCGGGTCGGATGCGCGGGTGCTGGCGCGCAACGCGCTGACGGCGCTGCCGCTGTTCGCCTATGCGCCGACGGCGCTCGGTGCCTTTCCCCTGCCGTCGATCAGCGGCGACACGCTGCCCGTGCCGACTGCCGACGACTTACGGGCGTCAGTCGAGAGCTTTTTCAGCGCGGCGCGGGCGGGGCTTGATGTCGACGTGCAGGGCGATCTGTTCGAGCGCTTGCAGGGCAGCTATGCGCTGGCGCTGATCCCGCGCCCGAACGATCCCGTTCCGGCGCTAAACACGCCGTATGAACTGCTGCTGGTGGCGCAGGTCGACGCGCCTGAGACGGTCGTCGGCAGCCTGACGGCGCTTGTCGAAGGGCTGCTTGACGCGCCGCTGGACGAGGAAACGCTCGACGACGGGGCGTTCCGCACGCTGGCAACGGGGGCGGGTGACGCGCTGCTGCGGATCGGCGCGGTTGACGATCTGCTGGTGATGGGGACGGGCGACGCGGTTCAGTGGGCGTTGCGCGCGCATCGCGGCGACAACCGGCTGATCGATCAGGGGCGCTGGCAGATCTTGAGTGGCGATGAAATCCCCGCCGTCTATGTCGATATCCCCGCCTTCTACAATACATTTTTACCGTCGCAGGGCGGGTCGGTCGTCAGCACCGTCAGTCAAATGGGCTTGTACTGGCATTTGCTCGAGGATGGGCTGTTTGAAACCCGGTTGGTCGTCAACCTCAGTTGAAATCTGGTCGAAGTTTGGGCAAATTCACCAACGTTTGAGGGATAAGTTTGCCTCGGATATAATTGGTATTACGCTCGATTTAGGCTAATATGAGCGTGTCACTGGGTTGGAGCAAGACCTATTCCGCTTTGTTGGAGGAAAGAAATCCATGAAGAAGACTTTTCTGTTACTCGCCGTACTGCTGTTCGCCGTGCCAATGTTTGCAGTCTCGGCGCAGGAGCCGCTCATCGAATCCGTCTGTCTGGTGACGGACATCGGTCGCGTCAATGACGGCACGTTCAACCAGTTCGCCTATGAAGGCATGGTCGCTGCCGCCGAAGATTTTGATCTGGACATGACCTATATTGAAACGACCTCACAGTCGGACTATGCCACCAACATCGACACCTGCGTCAGTGAAGGCTATGACGCGGTCGTCACGGTTGGCTTCCTGATCACCGACGCGACGCTCGCCGCCGCCGAGGCGAACCCCGATGTCTACTTCATCGGCGTCGATCAGGGCTTCTCCGAAGAACAGGCGCTGCCGAACCTTGTCGGCGTGCAGTTCCGTGAGGATCAGTCGGGCTTCCTCGCCGGCGCAATGGCTGCGCTGATGAGCGAGAGCGGCACGATTGGCGGCGTCTACGGCATGGAAGTGCCGGCAGTCGTTAAGTTCCGTCACGGCTACGAGCAGGGCGCGCGCTACATCAACCCCGATATCAACGTCCTCGGCGTGTATATCGACAGCTTCACCGCCCCGGATCGCGGCGCGACTGCGGCTGAGCAGTTTATCGGTGAAGGCGCGGACGTGATCTTCGGCGCGGGCGGCCCGACCGGTTCCGGCGGTGTCCTGTTCGCGGCGCAGAATGGCGTCTACGCGATTGGCGTTGACCAGGACGAGTACTTCACGACCTTCGGCGGCGGCG
>JAEVZT010000576.1 GCA_023392115.1 Chloroflexota bacterium | reverse complement strand
GGATGACGACACGCTTGCCTTTGAACAACGAGGACGGGAACAAACGCGCCAGCAAGGCGTCAGGAATGCCGTCGGCGTGGGCAACCGGCTCGGTGGCAATGATATAGCAGACGAAGCTGCCGTCCTTGCGGTACACGCGCGCGACGCCGGTCAGGTAGTCGACGTCTTTCTTGCGCTGCTCGATCAAGCTCAAACCGACGACGCGATCGGCGTAGGGCAGGGGATCGTCGAGCAGGTAGGGCGTGCCGCCTACCCGACCGAGGATGCCCATAATGACCTGAGGCATGTGGTCAGGCTGCTGAAGCGTCGACTCGTGAACAATGATACAGGGCATGCCGCGTCCAATTGTCTGAAAACGCGTGCTGCGGTCATCGACCCCTTCGTCCTCGCCGGGCGCAGCGACTTCGTCGGGCAGGAACGCGAGCGCGAGATCGTGTGGCTCCTTGATCAGCAGGCGGACGGCGCTTTCAAGGTTTGCCGCCGAGATCACGCGCATGTTGCGCTCGCGGACGATGTCGAGCCGGATGTGAAAGTCACGTTCCAGTGTTCGCCGCAGCGCCTCCATGAAATCGCCGACTTCGCTCGACAGGGTGTTGATGACGACGACGCGCAGCGGTTCGGCAGCCAACCGTTCAGGAAGTTTCACCGCGCCATTGGCGGCGAAATCGAGCGGCAGGCGTTCCGCTTCATACGGGCGTGTACGCCCACTGCCGAAATTGAGGTTTAACCTGCCCAACGGGCTGACGAACAGATGCGGCGTGTTCTGGGCACTGAAGGCGCTGCCGATCAGGTTGTGATCTTTAAGCACGTCCGAGACGATCTTAACCATCTGCGCATGAAGCGCGGGCTTAAGGTGGAGTGCCTTCTCGATCTGCATACGGTTGATCTCGAACTGCGATACGTCGCGCAGGCGGATGACGAGGTCAAGCGCGTCGGTCACATAGTCGTACTCGCGCGCGCCGGACAGGACGCGGACGATCCAGTGATCGTCAGGTGATTCGGCGAGGAGCTGGCGCATGATCGGGCGCTCGGTCAGCTCGAGCAGTCGCTCACGCTGCTCGGCGAGCTGCCCGACCACTTTGATGACTTCGCCCTGCAAGCGCGACGTCTTGTCTGCGACCCACATGCCGATCATGTCGGTTGGTTTGGGCAGGTTTGCGGCATACGCCTGCAAATCTGGCTCATACAGGAGGCGCGAAACGACCGAAATCGACAGCGCGGGCGCGCCGTCCACTGCCCATGTACGCACGCGATACTCGCGCTGCGTTCGCACGTTCTTGATGCTGAAGGCGGTTTTCGCCAGCGAATCGAGGATCAGGTCTTTCAGCCTAGCGATCGCGCCGCGAACGACGAAGTCGGCGACCTGTTCAGGTGTGGGCTGCCAGCCGAAATCTTCCTCTAGCCCGCCTAGCGGGCGCCACTGCGTCGGCTGCTCAGCGCGAATGTCGTCGAGCGCGATCAGCAGCTTGACAGGATTCGGCGGCTGGTCTGTGAGGATATGCGCGCCGACGCGCACCCATGTGCCGGGAAAGTACTCGCCCAAGCGTGCCGCGAGTCGAGCGGGAACGCGGCGCGCATTCGGCGCGTCGTCGTGCGCTACGTGGACGCGGTAAGCGGTCAGCGGGGGGAGCGCGTCCGTCCTGATGGGGAACACTTCGGCGAACATCTGCGGCGCGGGCATCGACTCCTCACGCCGCGGCTTCTGCGTCGTGACTCCAGTTTTGCCAAGCACCATCATGGACACCGCCCCCTTAACCCTCGGCAGCGTGCCTTACCAGCCCGACTAACCCGCGCAAGAATGCCCTGTTCGTTACAGGACTTGAAGCCGATCAGCACGCCGAATATGCGATATGCTGATGATAGCACATTTGTTCGTGTTCAGGCAAATCGATTGACGGCAACGCGGCTGCCACTTTCCGAGGCGCGCAGGATCGCCTCGATGACGGCGACATCCTGCAAGCCCTGCTGCGGCGAGTTGCGGTGCGGCGCGCCGTGCTGGATCGCGTCGGCGAACGCCAGCAGTTCATCGCGAACGCCAGTGCTTTCCGGGAAGTCTTCCGACTGCGTCCCGTCGGCGGTCGTCACTTCGAGCCGTCCACGATCGACGCGTAGCGCGCCACTTTCGCCAACGATATGCAGCCAATTCGTCCACGGCGCTTCGGCAGCGTAGGTGGATGTGTACGTGGCAGTCAACCCACTTTCGAATTCGAGCGCTGCCGTCAGCGTATCGGCGGGCGGGAGGTCGGCGCGCACCTGACGGACGAACGCCGCTACGCTGACGATCTCGCCTAGGATTAAGCGCCACGCGGCGATCTGGTGGACGCCACCGTCGAGTAGAAATCCGCCGGGAAATGTGCCGGAGCGACGCCATGGCGTGCCGTAGTATTTGTTTTCCGGCGTCAGCCCGCTGTGAGCCGCCCAATGCGCGACTACTGGCTTGCCGATGACACCGTCCTTCATAACGCTGGCTGCCTTCACGTACGCCGCCTCATAGCGCCAGTTCTCCGCCACCATCCACACCTGCCGCTGGCGCTGCTGGTATTCGGAGAGAAGCCGCCGCCCAGTCGCCACGTCAGGTGTTATCGGCTTCTCGCTGACGACGTGCTTCCCCGCTTTGAGCGCCGTA
>JAEVZT010000565.1 GCA_023392115.1 Chloroflexota bacterium | reverse complement strand
CTCGTCATATTCCACACTTCGAGGTCGGGGCGGCGGCGGCAGTCTGTTATAATTCCGACTTGCAGTCATCACATGGAGCGAACATCATGCCTGATAACAACTACGTGGGCAGTCATCTCTACAAAATCCGCCACTCCACGGCGCACATTATGGCGCAGGCGGTGCTCGAACGCTTTCCCGAAGCCTGCATCGCCATCGGTCCGCCGATCGAGGACGGCTTCTACTACGACTTCGAACTGCCGCGCCCGCTGACGGACGAGGAGATGGCGTGGATTGAAAACCGGATGAAAGAAATCATTCGGGGGAATCATAGCTTTTCGGTGCGCGAGGTCACGCCGGAAGAAGCGCGCGCTTTCTTCAAGGATCAGCCGTACAAGGTCGAACTGATCAACGATCTGGTCGCCGGACGTGTTGACGACAACGGCAACGAGATCGCCGCGCCCGCCGACAAGATCACGTTCTACACGCAGGACGCATTCACGGACTTGTGCCGCGGTCCGCACGTCGAAAACACGCGCGAGATCAGCCCGGACGCGATCAGCGTGACGTACAAGAAGCCCGCCGGTGCATACTGGCGCGGCGACGAGAACCGCCAGCAGCTGACGCGCATCTACGGCACGGCTTGGGAAACGCCCGAAGAACTTCAGGATTACCTGCACCGGCTCGAGGAAGCCAAGCGCCGCGATCACCGCGTCGTCGGCGAACGGCTGAACCTGTTCACGTTCAGCCCGCTGGTCGGCAAAGGCTTGCCGCTGTGGAAACCGAACGGCGCGGTGCTGCGCGACACGCTCGAACGCTGGCTGCGCGAGACGCAGATCGAGAACGGCTATCTGCCGGTCGTGACGCCGCACATCGGCAACCTGAACCTGTACCGCACGTCAGGGCATTATCCTTACTACAAGGACAGCCAGTACGCGCCGATCGAGGTGGATGAGGACGAGTTCCTGCTCAAGCCGATGAACTGCCCGCATCACATCATGATCTACAAGAGCGACATGCACTCGTACCGCGACCTGCCGGTGCGCCTCGCCGAGTTCGGCACGGTCTATCGTTACGAGCAGTCGGGCGAACTGAACGGCTTGACGCGCGTGCGCGGCTTCACGGTCGACGACGCGCACCTGTTCGTCACGCCGGAGCAGCTGGTCGGCGAGTTCATCAAAGCCGTCCGCTTGATCCAGTACGTCTTCAGCACGCTCGGCTTGGCGGACTTCCGCGCCCGCGTCGGCACGCGCGACCCGGAGAGCGAAAAGTACGTTGGCAGCGCCGACCTGTGGGACAAAGCGACGAGCGCGATTATCGAGGCGTGCGAGGAACTGAACCTGCCGTATCACGTCGAGGAAGGCGAGGCGGCGTTCTATGGACCCAAACTCGACTTCATTGTCCGCGATGTGCTTAAGCGCGAATGGCAGCTTGGGACGGTGCAGGTCGACTACAACCTGCCCGAACGCTTTGAGCTTGAATACGTCGCCGAGGATGGCACACGCAAGCGCCCGGTGATGATCCACCGCGCGCCATTCGGCAGCATGGAACGCTTCATCGGCATCCTGATCGAGCACTTCGCCGGGGCGTTCCCGGTATGGCTCGCGCCGGTGCAGGCGACGCTGATCCCGATCACGGATCGCAACATCGAGTACGCCGAGTCGATCGGTCAGAAGCTGAACGAACTCGGCATCCGCTACTCGATCGACAAGGGCAAGGCGCGTATGGGCGCGAAGATCGCCGTCGCCCGCGAGCAGCTCGTCCCGTACATGCTGATCGTCGGCGACCGCGACGCGGCGAACGGCACCGTCAGCGTGCGCCTGCGCGACGACCGCGACCTCGGCGCGCTGCCGATTGACGAGTTCCTATCGCTGGCGCAGGGACAAATCGCCAGCATGTCGCTCGAGCTTGCCCCCGCCGAACAGCAGAGCTAGGCTTTGACCCCCGCTTCACGGACTCTGACCCCCTCCCCAACCCTCCCCCGAATTCGGGGGAGGGCGCAAACAAGAGCCTTTCTCCCCTGTGCAACCTTCGGTTGTCCTGAATATCGGGGAGGGGCAGGGGGTGGGGTCTAAACGGTCAAACCGGCAGCTTTTGCGGCATACCGATCACTTCAAGCATTAAAGTCAATGACAAATGGCGATATTTTTCACTGACAAATGACACGTCTTCCTGCGCTCCCTCGCCCCTACACTGATAAGTAGCCAAAGGAGCGAATAATGAACGACTTCCCCAAAATCCACACAGTCACCGGAAAGTTCATGATTCTGCCGCGTGACCATGTCCATGCCTACGTTGTCGAATTCGACAACTCGGTCGTCGTCGTCGATACGACGCTGGCACTCAGCAGCGCGTCCGACATCCGACGGCTGGTCGATGCAACCGGCAAGCCGCTCGAAGCGGTGCTGCTGACGCACGGGCACCCCGATCACTATACGGGACTCGTGAAGTTTACGGATGTTCCCTGCCTCGCCTCGCAGGGGTGCTTTGACTTCGCCCACCGTGAGGATATTGTCAAAGCCGATACCGCCAAGATGTATCTCGGCGCGGAGTTCCCCGAAGTCCGCGCTTTCCCGACCGAGATCATCCGCGATGGCGAGTCGTTCACCTTCGGCGGCGTTCAGTTCACCTTCACCGATCTAGGACCCGGCGAGTCGGACAGCGACGGCATGTGGTCGTTCGAAAAGGACGGCACGCGCGTCGCGTTCGTCGGCGACGCGGTTGCCAACCGCACGCACTGTTTCTTCCGCGATGGTCACACGAGCGAGTGGCTGCGAATTCTTGATCGTCTGGAGAAAGAGTTCGCCTCTCGCGACACGCTGCTCTATATCGGGCACGGCGCGACGCCGTCGACAACCGAGGCAATTGAATGGCAGCGCGGCTACATCCAGACGTATGTCGCCTTCATGCACGCGCTTGAAGACAAATCCGTCCCGGTCAGCCGCGAAACGCAGGAAGAGCTGATCGCCACCATGAAACGCTACCTTCCCGGCGACGCTGCCCTGTTCCTGCTCGATTACGAGATGGATGTGTTTATGGGGCGTTTCTTCGGGGCGGAAGTCGAAGCCGCGCACTAAAGAGAGTTGTCAGTTTACTTGCCCGACGCAGCACACTTACGAATCTTGCTGATTCAGACCCCATCCCCGCTCGCTACGCTCGCCTCCCTTCCCCGAATTCAGGGAAGGGCGCATGCATAAGACAGTATGTTTGCTCCCCTCTCCGAATTCGGGGAGGGGGCGGGGGTGGGGTTGAAATCTGCGCTACTGGCTGCTCGTGAGCCGCAGCCCGATGATGCCCGCGATCAGCAGTACCAGCGACACCAGTTTGAGCGCGTCGCGCGGCTCGCCGAGCCAGATCATGCCGACGATTGCCGTGCCCGCCGCGCCGATGCCCGTCCACACGGCGTAAGCTGTGCCGACCGGCAGCGTTTTGAGCGCCTGCGCGAGCAGGAACATGCTGATCGCAAGCCCGATCACAAAACCAATGGTCGGGATCGGCTTCGTAAAGCCCTCGGACTGCTTCAGCAGCAGCGCCCACACCATCTCAAACAGTCCTGCTATGACGAGGATGACCCATGCCATCTTCGTACTCCTTCTTCAAGCAGGGTTGTCCCTGAAAAACACAAACGATGTCGGGTCGTCCCGACACCGCGCATGTAAACAGCATTTCGCCGGATGCGAGCGAGCATTGTATTGGATTCGCGTGTACGATTCAATGATCACCACGCGTGTCCTGCACCTATCCGCAACCTCGTGGCGACTCGCACGTATATACTGGTATCACGGATAGTGACGAGAGGGGAACAAGATCATGACCAGAAGGCTGTATCGTTCTCGGACTGACCGTCAGCTAGCGGGCGTCTGCGGGGGGCTTGGCGAATACTTCGGCGTTGATCCGACGATTGTCCGCCTGATCTTCATCGTCCTCGCGCTGGCAGGCGGGCCCGGGCTGCTGCTGTACATCATCCTCGCGCTGGTGATTCCAGAAGCGCCGGGGTACTAGCGCAAGTAGACAGTTGACAGTTCACAGTTGACACTAAGAACCCGATGACGAGTGAAGGCTTCGCAGCGCTCGTCGAGGGTTGCAGTGTACAGTTCACAGTAAGCGAATTAGAGTGCTTACTGTGAACTGTTTACTGTTAACTGTGAACTAAAGGGTCAGCGGAACATGCGGCGTAGGACGCGGTTGACGAGAAAAAACAGCACGGTCTTGATCACAAATCGAATCATCATCCCCTCCTCAGGCAATAATCGTCATCGTAAATGCAATTTATGAGATAGATATGAATGAAGGGGAAACGTGCGATCCGTCCTATGACCATTCCCCTTTGACGCCCGCGATTGGTTAGGGTTAGAATGGCGCAACGTTCTATAACGATATTTGGGAGATTTATTTCGTGGCTGACTCACCGGCTGTACGCGATTCTGTCGCTGCACTGAACTCACGCAGTCGCGCGCTTGTCGGGGGCGTCGATCGCTCCGCTGCCCGCGCGATGCTCAAGGCGATCGGGCTGACCGACGACGACCTGAACAAGCCGATCATCGGCATCGCCAACACATGGACGGAAATCGGTCCATGCAATTTCCACCTGCGCCGCCTGTCCGCCAAGCTGAAGGAAGGCATCCGCCGCGCCGGCGGGACGCCGCTCGAATTCAACACCGTCAGCATCAGCGACGGCATCACCATGGGCACGGAAGGCATGAAAGCGTCGCTCATCAGTCGCGAGGTGATCGCCGACTCGATTGAGCTGGTGGCGCGCGGCAACTTCTTCGACGGCGTCATCGCGCTGGCGGCGTGCGACAAGACGATCCCCGGCACGATCATGGCGCTGCTGCGGCTCGACGTTCCCTCACTGATGCTCTACGGTGGGACAATCATGCCGGGCAACCTGCGCGGGCAGGCGCTAACGGTCGTCAGCGTCTACGAAGCGATTGGCGCGTATGCCGCCGGAAAAATAACGCTCGAAGAACTGAACGAGATCGAAAACGCCGCCTGCCCCGGACCGGGCGCGTGCGGCGGGCAGTACACCGCCAACACGATGGCGATGGTGACTGAAATCCTCGGGCTGTGCCCGATGGGCATGGCGGACATTCCGGCGATGGACGACGACAAGGATCGCGTCTCGGTCGACGCGGGCGCGCTCATGCTCAACCTGATCGAGCAGGACATTCGCCCGAGCAAGCTGGTCACGCGGCAGGCGCTCGAAAACGCGGTCGCCGCGATCGCCGCCAGCGGCGGCAGCACCAACGGCGTGCTGCACACGCTCGCCTTCGCCCGCGAGATGGGCATCCCATTCACGATCGACGAGATCGAGGCGATCAGCAGCGCGACGCCGCTGATCTGCGACCTGACGCCGACCGGCAAATACAACGCCATCGACATGTACCGCGCGGGCGGCATTCGCCTGCTGGCGCAGCGCCTGATCGAGGGCGGCTACCTCAACGGCGACGCGCTGACCGTCACCAGCAGGACGCTGGCAGAGGAAGCCGCCAGCGCCCGCGAAACGCCGGGGCAGAAGGTCATTTACCCGCTCGACAACCCAATCAACACGCACGGTGGGCTGCACATCCTCAAGGGCAACCTCGCGCCGAACGGAGCGGTCGTCAAGCTCAAGGGGATCGAGCCGACCGTCTTCCGCGGTCCCGCGCGCATTTTCAACCGTGAGGAAGATGCTTACGAAGCCGTTCAGAACCGCGAGATTCAGGCGGGCGATGTCGTCGTCATCC
>JAEVZT010000458.1 GCA_023392115.1 Chloroflexota bacterium | reverse complement strand
GGGTTGAAACAGCCGTAGGCTTTGAGCCTACGGCGGCACAAAGCCCATCATTATTAAATGTGTCCCGTCTTCAACCATACGGAGAGGGGCGGTTGAGCGAAGCGAAACGGGGTGAGGTTATTAGCTTGCAGACACGTTCTAGAACCAGCGCTCCGTCAGCGCGTCGAGCGTGCCGTCGTCGATCAGCGACTGCAGGACGCGGCTCATGGCGTCGTGTACGTCATGGCGTCCGCCGCGCACGGCGATTGCATAGGGGACGTTCGTGACCGGATGCGTTTCCGATTCCCATTCGGCGTGATCGCGCTGATAGAGCCGCGCCGTGACCGAATCCACCAGCGCCGCGTCGGCTTCGCCGAGCCGCACCGCGTCGAGCGCGTAGATCTGGGTCTCATAGGGAAGTAGATCGAACGGCAGCACGCGCCGCAGCCAGAGTCGCGCCTCACGTTCAGCTTCCGATCCGAACTCGTAAGCCAGAGACCCACCGGACAGATCGCCCATTTCGGCAAACGGGCGGCGGCTGTCGCTGACGAGTACCAGCCCGCCGTCGAAATACGGCTGCGTGTAGAGGACGGTATCCCCGCGTCCCCGATCGATCGGCAGGGCGGAGATCAGCACGTCCACCTGATCGGTGCGCAGGGCGTCGTAGAGTCCGTCGAAGCCGAGGTTGACGAAACGCACGGGGATGTCGAAACGCTCTGCCAGCGCGCGCCCGAGATCGATTTCGAAGCCGAACAAATCGTCGGCGGTGGCGACGGCGAACGGCGGGTAGCTGGCGTCGACGCCGATCCGCAGTTCACCATACGGGAACAACGCGCGGGCGGGCGGCAGCGGGCGCTCGAAGGCGTTCCAGCGCATGATGAGGATCGCGCCGGCGAGCAGCCAAACCCACGCGGCGAGCGCCAGCGTGAGAATCACGCCGATTAGTCGCCGGGTGGTGGCAGCCATCGCTGATTCTGCTCCTCAAAGCCGCGCGCGTATGCCTGCACCGCGTAGTAGATCGGCTTCAAGCCGAAGTCGGTGCTGGCGAAGGTGAAGTTGTCGGGGTAATTGAGCGTCGGCGCGGGGTAGCGAAAGACCCACAGGCACATGGCGTCGAGCCAGTCCCACTCAGTTTCCGCCCATTCGAGCGCGTCGAGCGTGTAGGCGACGCGCAGCGACGGGTGAATGGCTTTCGTCCAGCGCGGGTGGTCATTCCAGCCGGTTTCGGTGATGTACACCGGCGCGTCGGCGTCGCCGTAGCGCACCATGACTTCGCGCAGTAATTCGGCGCGGCGGAAGTTGAGCGCGTCGGCGGCGGGCGGCGCGTCGGCGGGATCGGTGAAGCCGTAGGTGTGCATTGCCAGCGCGTCGAAATACTCCGCCGCGCCCGCCTCCTCGTAGATCGCTTCGAGGTACAGGACATCGTTCAAGCCGTTGGCGCTTCCCGGCGGCTCAAGCGTCGGCGCGAGCGGCGCGGCGAGGATGACGACGTTGGGATTGGCGGCGTGAGCAGGGGTGTAAACCGCGCGCAGCAGATCGACGTAGCCCGCTGGATCGACCTGACGGTAACCCCATTCAAAGGCGAGGTTGGGTTCGTTCCAGATGATCAGGTGGTCGATGATTCCGGCATAGCGGGCGGCGAAGTCGGCGACGAACTCGGCGAATTCGCCGTAGGACTCGACCGGCAGCGTATTGAGGGTCGTGAAGTCGTCGTCAAGCCGGTCGTTGGTCTGCCGCGCCCACGCGGGCACGAGTCCCATGCGGGCGATGATGCGAACCCCCTGATTTTCGGCGTGGCGGACGATGCGATCGACGTTCGTCCAGTCGTAAACGTCGCGGCTGCCTTCGATGTACGCCCACGGGAAGAACTCGACGATTGTCCCCGCACCCATTTCGCGGACAAGCTGCAAGGAACGCTGAATTTTCCATTCCTCAACTTCGTCGATCAGGCGGGTGTGCATGCAGACGTGCGGCTTGACGGTTTCGACAATCTGATCCGGCTGCTGGAGCGGGGCGCGCGGCGGGGCGGGGACGAGCGCGCCGAGGGCAAGGTAGGCGACCAGCGCGCGGACTCCCCAGAGCCAGTGACGTTTAAGCAGGCGGTAAAGGCGGTTGATCCGGTCGCGCATAGCGGCGAATCATAGCGCCTCGACGTGGAATAGGAAAGGACACAGTTCGAGGCTGTGTCCTTGTGGTACCCCAGCAGGAATCAGAGAAACATCCGTATTTCAGAGTAAGCGGTTAAGCTTATGCTGAATACCTCGACCCCACGTCGCGCAGTTGTTCCAATAGGGTTTCATACCGATTTAGATAACTTTCCGCGCGCCTCATAAGTAAGCTCAAATTACAGCCCGTATTGTCTGGGCTGAAGTCACCACCTCCATAGTTTAACGAGACGCCGTCATCGTTAATCTGTCCGAATTCGAGTATGGCGGACTCGTTGTTGCTCCAGTAATCAAAGTCAGCGATAACTTCATATAAGGCAGCGCATAACGCTACTGAATTACGATCGTCGATGTAAGCCCCATAAGCAGCTTCAATCAAGTCTCCCATCAGTGTTGTAGACGGGATTTCCCTATTGAGTTCCTCAATTAGAGATACTGATTGCGTTTCTTGATTATTGAGTGCGTATGCGGAGGCTAGACGAAGGCGCGTATACTGATCCAGCTCTGGACTAATGTCACCAGGGAACAAGCGCAAAGCGCGCTCATAGTTTTGAATTGCCGCTGTGTGGTTTCCCTCCTTCAGTGCCAAGTGTGCCTGTCGTAATGCACAACCGGCGCTTTCGTCATAGTCGATGACTTCCTCATTTCCGATATATTTATAGACATCCACATGCCAGTCAAAGATGCGGGTGTATTGGAATGTGCAATTCATACTGCCATCAGTCACACCTGTTTGGATGAGTTCCAATGGTGGATCATTATCGATATTTTGAAACGTCCACGCACCTTCAGGTGGCAAAATCGGTGTATCCCCACCGCCTGCACCCACGTCCCAGTGCGGCGCTCTAGAGAGTGTAGTATCAGTCAATTCGACGATAGTGCTATCACGCCAAGTCAGTATTTTAAGGTTGACGGCACACCTTCCCCAACCACAACCGCCAGTCGAGATTATCAACTCCGGCAGCCCATCAACGTTCACATCGGCGATAGCGAGAACGGCAGCACCCCCACCGCATCCTATTTGGATAGGACAGGTAGGGCTATAAGCAAGAAATGGCGTTTTTACTCGGCGGTATCCACTTTGCTGACTTGCATCCTCAGCAACAACCCATAACGCATTATATTGTTCTGATTGAATGTCAAAAACCCACTCATCCTGCCCATCAACATTGAAATCGGCTGGAATAATGTTGATAACAAAATCTCGAACAGTGATTTCATCTGCTTGTGAAAGCGTGATGCTATTGGCACGTAGCCATGCGAATATTATGTGTTCAGCCCGCTGCTCAAAATATTCGAACTCCTCCACTCGGGGTACACGTAGACCATCTTTGTCTACTGCCTGCACTGGCATGACTATCAATAGCAGGAGAAGCCCGATAACGATAATCCTTCGCATAATCGTTCCTTGAGTAAATTAGGTACGGTTCTCCTCATGGACAAACAGCGGCGACGAGGATCGACGTAGGTTAGCTTACAATCTCATTGTAGCGCTTGTTTACGATTTAGCTCACCAACGCATTATCAGGTATCGCCAAGCGGGATAAGGCAGAAAAATCCTCGTACGTCGTGGGTCGCTGTACGAGGACGAAAATGCAGTGTCTAAATGTACCCCCCAGCAGGAATAGGAGGATCATTTCGTCCACTGATGCTGCTGTCCAATTGCTGCTCACCCACCTATCGGAAATACGTGTATACTCGAATAATAGTTATCAGTGAGACTTTCAGTGAATAGAACCGCAGCGGTTGCGCACACGCTTCCACTTCAGCGCACGCCGTTTGTCGGCAGAGAGGACGAACTTCGCCGCATCACCGAACTCTTGTCTGATCCTTCCTGCCGCCTATTGACGCTGGTGGGTCCCGGCGGGATCGGTAAGACGCGGCTGGCGGTCGAAGCCGCGCGCCAGTTCCCGAATGCCCACGTTATTCCCCTGCAAGCGCTGACCGCGCAAGAGTTCATCCCGTCCGCAATCGCCGGCGCGCTCGACTTCCAGTTTGTTCCGTGGAGCGATCCCGAGCAGCAGCTTCTCGACTATTTGCGCGAAAAGGCGTGGCTGCTGGTGCTCGACAATTTCGAGCAGCTGCTCGACGGCGCGCCGTTCCTATCCGCCATACTGGCGTACGCGCCCGACCTGAGTCTGCTGGTCACGTCGCGCGACAGGCTCAAGTTGGTCGAGGAATGGGTGCTGGATGTTGGCGGGCTAGCGTGTCCATCGACCCTCGATGAGGTTGACGCGGGCGACTACAGCGCCGTCGCACTGTTTGTCCAGCAGGCACGCCGAACGAAGCTCGACTTCGCGCTGACGGATGCGAACCGTCGCGCGATCGTCCGAATCTGCCGCTTGGTGGACGGTATGCCGCTCGCGGTCGAGCTGGCAGCCAACTGGGTGCGGACGCTGTCGTGCGAGGCGATAGCCGACGAAGTCGAGCGCGGCTTGGACATTCTCGAAACCTCAGCGCGCAATGCCGAACCGCGTCACCGAACGATTCGAGCAGCATTCGAGTCGACATGGGCGCGGTTGCCCGACGACGAGCGGGAAGTGTTTATGCGCCTGTCGGTGTTTCGCGGCGGTTTCACGCGCGAAGCGGCGCTGGCGGTAGCGGGGGCGTCGATACGCATGCTGTCGGTGCTGCTTGACAAGTCGCTGCTGCGTGTTGACGAGAGCGGACGCTGTGACATCCACGAACTGCTGCGGCAGTACGCGGAAGAACAACTACAGGCAGCGGCAAGAGGCGAGCACGTGCACCAGACACACTGCGCTTATTTCGCAGCATTCCTTCGCGAGCAGTGGATCCCTTTGAGAAATGCACAACAAACGTATGCACTTGAAGAAGTCGAGACGGAGTTCGAGAACGTGCGCCTCGCGTGGCACACCATGCTAGAGGTGCACAATACGGAACAGATCGTCATGTCCGTCTACAGCCTGTGGCTGTTCTGCGATCTGCGCGGGCGGTACTCCGAGGCGCTGCGCCTGTTCGAGCAAGGAGAGGCAGCTTTTCATCAACCAGCTGAAACCAATCCAGAAGCAAAGCGGGTTCTCGGTCTTATGCTGGTGCTGCGTGGATGGTTTCAGGCTGCGTTGGGAAAACCTGACGAGGCATACGATGTCATTCGAGCAGGACTAGCGACTCTGGAAATGGTGGGGACGCGAGAAGACAGGATGCTCGGGCATCATTGCGTGAGCCTCATTCACGCGCTTCGCGGTGATGCAGTCCCGCTGCGGCAGATCGCCGAGTGCGAGCTAGAAATTGCCCGGCAGATTGAGGATCGCTGGTATTACACTTTGGCGTTGATGCCGCTTGGAAATGCGTCTATCTATTCGGGCAAAATCGACGATACTGAATCGATAGCAAGAGAGTTTTATGAGCTTTCTGTCGCCTCCGGCGATCGATTCTTGCGCGGGTGCAGCACGGTGATGCTGGCGGACATCGCGAAACTTCGCAACGACGATGTTCGAGCACAGACCCTATATGAGCAAGCGCTCGAAAACTACGAGGCAATAAATTACCGACTTATGATCGGGAATCTTCAGCGGGAATTAGGCATACTCGCCTTTCGTCAAAAGGAGTATGCGACGACGGCAAGTCATTACCGGCAAAGCCTCGACACGTTTGCCTATGGCGGCGACAGCGTTCTCGCCCTGACCACGCTGGTATTTGTCGCGGAGTTGTATTCGGCACTTCGGCGCCCCGAAAGAGCTGTAGAACTTCTGGCGCTCGCTCTTAATCAGCCAAATGTGCCACCGTTTATCGATGTTCACAAAAAAGCCCTTGAAGATTTGCGCCGTTTTCAGGCACGACTCACACCAGATGCCGCCGCGACTGCGTATGAGCGCGGCAAACGAATGACTATCGACACCGGCTTACAAGTGGTTATCGCTGAGTTAGTTCAATTCGAGGCGGGTCATGCACAGCCAACCTCCGCGCTAGTCGCTCATTCACATACCGCTGCCTTGAGCAACCGCGAACTCGAAGTGCTTCGGCTTATCGCCGTTGGCTGCTCCAATCAGGAAATTGCGGATCGTCTGGTCGTCGGCATCAGCACCGTCAAGAAACATATCAACCATATCTATGACAAGCTGGATGTGAAGAACCGCACCCAAGCCGTGGCACGTGCCCACGACTATGGGCTAACGCTCTAGAATTCACCCTTTTCACCCGCAGAGTTCACCTTTAGGTTGACGACAATTCACCCTCCGACGTGATAGCTTGCAATCAATGCCGGAAAGCTCGGGAAGGCTGGATGACTCATCTGGGTAACCTAAGCTTACCGGCAGGTCGTTAGGCTTTCAGTCAAGGGGAGGGTCGAGATGCATCGCAAAGGTTGGTACGGTTCTTGCAGCGGCTTTGTGCTCAGCATGAATATCACACGCCTGTTTGCTATAGTTCTGGTTGCCGCTGCTCTTGTATTCCCGGTGTTTGCGCAGAACGGGGAAGGGACGGTGTTATCACCGACGTGGTTGCTCGAATCTGCTGGGCCGATTTCGATCGATGCGCCGCCCGATGACGCCGCCAGCGCTGCGGAAGTTGACGAATTGATGGCGCTGATGGACGGGCGCGACGAGGACGCGCTGCAGCAGATCGCCTTCTGGAACGCCGGTCCCCCATCCTACCGCTGGAATCAAATTGCGCTCGAGGCGATGCTGCAACGTGGTATGCCGGCAAATACGGCTTTTCGGGGGCTGGCGCTGCTGCATGCCGCGATCCATGATGCTACCGTAGCCGCGTGGGATGAAAAATATACTTACAACCGCCTTCGCCCCAGTGACATGAACGCTCATCTCATCACCGTGATTCCCAATCCATCCAGCCCATCGTATCCCTCCGACTACGCGGCGACAGCTGCTGCCGCCTCTGCAATTCTCGGTTGGATGTTCCCTGACGAAGCACCGGCGTTTGCCGATCTTGCAGAGCAAGCGGCGCAATCGCGTCTGCTGGCAGGCGTGGAGTACCCCAGCGACCTGCAAGCAGGTTGGGCGTTGGGTGAGCAAATCGCGGCATTGGCGATCGAACGCGGCGATAACGACGGCTCTGCTGCCGAGTGGACTGGCAGCATCCCGACCGAAGCGGGGATGTGGACGGGCGAGAACCCGGTA
>JAEVZT010000410.1 GCA_023392115.1 Chloroflexota bacterium | reverse complement strand
TGCAGGCTGATCCCCATTTCGTCGGCGGCAAGGTGCGCCGGCATCCCCTTGACGACGCACAACTCGATTGCCTGACGGATGCGCTCGGTGAGTTCCGGGTATTCGCGCCGCTGCGGCAGCGTCGTCGCCTGACGGATGCGTGGGTGTTCGCTTTCAGGAATTGTGCGCGCCGCTGTCGGACTGATGACGAACTCCTGTCCGAGCGCGTAGACGATCGCCCATGCGATTTGCAGCCGGACATCCGTCTTGATGAAGAAGCCGCGCGCGCCTGTATCCGCCGCCGCTTCGACAAGCGCGCTGTCGGCGCTCCGCGCCATGCAGATGATCATCACATCTTTGATCTTCCCCCGCAGCCGTTCAAGCTGCTGGCGCAGGACGCGCGCCCCGCCGAGATGTTCGGCATCGAAGACGACCACGTCAGGCAGTTCTGCCAGCGGCGTCCGGTTCAGGTACGACCACATCTCGTCAACTGTTTCCGCCATGCAGGTCACACGCGTGCGCCGATCCCACGCCAGATAGCTGTTGATCGCCTGCAAAGCGTAATAATCCGTATCCATCACCAGAACCTTTAGGTTGACGCTGGTGATACTCATGCGCTGCCTTTCAACTGCTGTCGACGACAAAACGTGTACGTTGTTCACATTTAAGTATACGCCCATTCGAGACGCCCGGTTGTAAATATTGGCTTATCACCTTTTTTACATGAAGTGGCTCTATAGAGTAGAGTACATGCATCGGCGGTAATAGGGAACGTGGATATGGTGCAGTTTCAAGCGCATGAGGAACTGGTCAAACGCGCTCGGACGGCGAACGAACGCGAACGGCGCGAGGCGTTTGACGCGCTGATGGAGCAGTTTCAGGAAACGGCATGGCGCTGGGCATACAACGTCCTTCGCGACGCGCAAATGGCGCAGGATGCCGCGCAGGAAGCCTTCCTGACCGCTTACCAGAAGATCGATCAACTGCGCGACCCGGCGGCGTTTCCGGCGTGGCTCAAGCGGATCGTCATGACGGAGTGCAGTCGCCTGACACGGCGCAAGACGCCCGATCTACGGCGGATCGAGGACATCGAGTCCGCTTACGGGGACGATCCTGCCGCGAGCGCCGAAGCGCGCGAGGAAAGGGAACGGCTGATGTGCGCCGTCCGCGCCCTGCCCGAACGAGAGCGCGCGGTGACCGAAATGTTCTACCTCGACGGCTACTCGTTGATCGAGATCGCGCGCGGACTCGAACTGCCGCTGACGACCGTCAAGAAGCGCTTGCAGTACGCCCGTGAGCGCATCCGCAAGACGATGCCGACAAGCTCGCTCTATCGCGCGGACGGGATGAACGACAGCGAGCGCATCGCCCGTATGCTGTGGCTCTACCGGCGGTATCAAGCCTACGCGGCTGTCGCGTAAGAGAGGGAATGCCATGCAGCTTTACAATCTCGTGCCGATGGTGGTCGAGCAGACGAGTCACGGCGAACGTGCCTTCGACATCTATTCGCTGCTGCTGAAAGAACGCGTCATCATGCTCGGCTCGGAGATCAATTCCGCCGTCGCCAATCTTGTCGTCGCGCAGCTTCTGTACCTCAACCGCGAGAGCAGCGACCGCCCGATCCAGATGTATATTCAGTCCCCCGGCGGCGAAGTGTACGCGGGTTTGGCGATCTACGACGCGATGCAGGAGATCAGCGCGCCGGTCAGCACGACGGCGATCGGCATGACGATGAGCTTCGGGACGGTTGTCCTCGCCACCGGGCGCCGGGGACAGCGTTTCGCCCTGCCCAACGCGACGATCCATATGCACCAACCGCTCGGCGGCGCGCAGGGTCAGGTGACCGACATGATGATCCGCGTCACCGAATTCCAGCGCCTGAAAGACCGCCTGCTCGACATCTTCGTCGAGCATACCGGCCAGGATCGGGAAGTGCTGGCGCGCGACACCGATCGCGACGTGTTTTTCGACGCGCCGCAAGCGGTCGAATACGGCTTGATTGACGCCGTCTTGCAGCGCACGTCCGCGCATCTGAACGGCAAGGCGAACGGGCATCTCCGCTAAAAGGCGGAATTCTAGAACAAAACGCCGCGCAGATTCGTATTTGTGGATGTACCAACTCTCAGAGGGGACTTGAGATGATCCGCAGCACGAATCTGCGCACGTTTTACACCTTGATCCTAACGCAGGTGTTTTCGCTCGTCGGCAGCCGCATGAGTGACCTCGCGTTGAGCATTTACGTCTACAACCAGACCGGCGACGTGACGCCGCTGGCGCTGGTGGCGCTGTTCTCGTTCCTGCCGCAGGTGATCGCCGCGAGTTTCGCCGGCGTGCTGGCGGATCGCTGGGATCGGCGCTGGGTGATGATCCTGTCCGACGCGGGACAGGCGGTCGGCACGGTACTGCTGCTGGTCATCTTCCTCAGCGGCGGCTTCCAACTCTGGCACCTGTATGCCGTGACGCTGATCAAGGCGATCTTCGGCGTCTTTCAAGCGCCCGCGTTTCAGGCATCCGTTACGATGCTCATTCCCGACGACCAGCGTGAACGCGCCAACGCCATTCAGCAGCTGACCGGTCCACTGGCGGGCGTGATCTCCCCGGCGCTGACCGGCACGCTCTACGCGCTGATCGGCTTGACGGGCATCATCCTTGTCGACCTGCTGACCTTCGCCGCCGCTGCCATCGTGATCATGCTTATCCGCATTCAGCGCCCGGAGCAGACCGAAGTCGGACGGGCGATGCAGGGATCGTTCCTCAAAGAGTCGCTCGGCGGCATTCGCTACCTGTGGAACTGGCGCACGCTGTTCTTGATCACCATCCACATTTCGCTGGTCAACTTCCTGTTCAGCGCGGCGATGGTCGCCTTCACGCCGTATCTGCTGGCGCGCACGGGCAGCGAAGCCGTCATGGGACTGCTGCTCGGCGTGTTCAACGTCGGCATGATCGTCGGCGGGATCATCATCGGCGTGTGGGGCGGCACGAAGCCGCGCATTCACACGATTCTGCCCGGCGTGCTGATCAGCGGCTTGTTCCTCGCGTTGATCGGCGCCGCTCAGAGTCCGCTCATGCTTGGGGCGGCGATCTTCCTGCTGGCGCTGCCGGTGCCGATGATCAACGCCTCAGTGATGTCGCTCATGCAAACCAAAGTCCCGCCGGATGTTCAAGGGCGCGTGTTCGCCGTCCTCAGCCAGATGAGCATGCTGCTCATGCCGCTGGCGTACCTGCTGATGGGACCCGTCATCGACACGGTGTTCGAGCCTGCCGTCGGCACGCCGGGTTGGGAACGGGTCGCGCCGCTGGTCGGCAGCACACAGGGATCGGGTATCGGCTTGATCATGGTGATCTCCGGCGCGCTGCTGGCTGTGACAACGGCCTTTATGTATGCGCTTCCGCGCGTACGCCGCGTCGAGTCCGAACGCGCCGACTACACGCCGATCGCACAGGCTGAAACTCCTGTCGGCGTTCAGCCAGTCGGGCAAGCGGCGGATTAGCGCGGCACAACTTTACAAGATTCATGATTAAATGAAGATCACGCATTCACCGCGTTCAACAAGGGGGATCGATGATCTTCATGCCCATTGTCCGGCAGGTGCGGCTCGTGTTGATCGGTCTTTGTCTGCTCATGCTCGGCGCTGCCGCGTCGGCGCAGGACGACGTAACGCTGATCCACGAGATTCAGGGAGCAGGCGCGGAAAGCCCGCTCGCCGATGAAACGGTGCGCGTTCGCGGGGTTGTCACCGCCGACGTTCAGGGTAACCTGCAAATGGGCGGCTTCTTCGTTCAGGAAGAGTCAAGCGACGCCGACAGCAGCCCCCAGACATCCGAGGGCGTTTTCGTCTACTGTGACCCGGATGGCACGTACAGCTTCCGCAGCAATGAAGACGACGTGCCGCGCCCGCGTCTCTGCACCGACAATGCCGCCGTCGCCGACATTGCCGTTGGCGATCTGGTCGAAGTCGAGGGCATCGTCGTCGAGCGCTTCGGGCAAACGCAGATCACGGCGGCTGGCGGCAGCGTCACCGTCTTGAGCCAGAACAACCCATTACCCGATCCGCTTGTCCTCAACCTGTCGGCGGATCTGATCGGCGCAGGCGCTGATCCTGACGACTTCTACGAGCCTTACGAGGGAATGCTCGTCACAATCGCCGATACGCTGACCGTTTCCGAATACTTCCAACTGTCGCGCTTCGGGCAAATCGTGCTCTATCAGGGCGGGCGACCGCACCAGTACACGCACGTCGACGACACGCCAACGCCCGCCGAGAGTCAGGCATATGCCGCCGAACTGGAACGCCGCCGCTTGATCCTCGACGACGACAGTGACGTCGAAAATCTGCCGCTCGTGCGCGATCCGCAGATCATCTTCTACCCGCAGCCGGGCGGGTTGAGCACCGACCATTATTTTCGCGGCGGCGACACGATTACCGGGCTGACCGGCGTCCTCAGCTACGGCTTCGACGCGTGGCGCATCCGTCCTGTCGAGTCGGCATTGATGGTCTTCACCCCGGCAAATTCGCGCCCGACCGGCGCGCCGCAGGTTGGTGGGGCGCTCAGGGTCGCCAGCTTCAACGTACTCAACTACTTTACGACGCTCAACGCGCGCGGCGCGAACAGCCCCGCTGAGCTTGACCGGCAGGCTGACAAGATCGTCGCGGCGCTGGCGGCGATCGACGCCGACATCGTCGGCTTGATGGAGATCGAAAACAGCACCGACGCCATCGCCGACCTCGTCGACAGGCTGAACGCTGTCGCGGGCGCGGGGACGTATGACTTCATTGACACCGGCGTGATCGGCACAGACGAGATCGCGGTCGCCTTAATCTACAAGCCGGGTACGGTAACGCCTGTCGGTACGACCGCCGTCCTCGACGACGAGGCGTTCACCAATCCGCGCGGTACGGGCGTGCCGAAGAATCGTCCGGCGGTCGCGCAGACTTTCCGCGAGAACGCCGGCGACGAAATGCTGACGGTGGTCGTCAACCACCTGAAGTCGAAAGGCTCTGCTTGTGGCACGGGCGACGACAACCCGATTCAGGGCAACTGCAACGCCTCGCGCGCGGAAGCCGCCGCCGAACTGGTGCGCTGGCTCGAAACCGACCCGACGGAAACGGGTGAGCGCGACATTTTGATCATTGGCGACCTCAATTCGTACGCGGGCGAAGACCCGATCGACGCGGTGCGCGCCGGAGGCGGCAGCTTCGGCTATGCCGATCTGCTCGGCGGCGTCGGCTCTGATCTGTATACCTACGTTTTCGACGGTCAGCTTGGCTATCTGGATTACGCGCTGGCGAGCGACTCGCTGCTGCCTCAAGTTGTCGAAACCGTCGTCTGGCACATCAACGCCGACGAAATCCCCGACTTCGACTACAACGACGACGTACTTGACGCCGCCGAAGCGGAATTCAATGAGCGACCGGACGGCAATCCGCTCTACGAGCCGCTGCCCTACCGCGCGTCCGATCATGACCCGGTGATCGTCGGCTTGAACCTGCAAGGCGGCACGGGCGGTCCGCGTGATACCGGCGATGACGACCTGCCTGACGACGTTCGCGTCGACGTGTCAGGGTCGGGTGATGACGTGCAGATCACCGTCTGCGTTGAAGCTGACGACGCCGAACCGGTCACGGTGACCGTCACCATCGACGGCGTGACGATCGAGGTCGTCTACGGCGCTGACACGGATGACTGCGGCGCGGCGGGCGACGAGTGATCGCCGCCCCAAAACCTCACCCCGCGCAACCTGCGGTCGCTTCGCCCCTCTCCCTAGGGTTGAAGACGGGACACATTTAATAATGATGGGCTTTGTGCCGCCGTAGGCTCAAAGCCTACGGCTGTTTCAACCCCCTGTAAGCCCGCTCAAGCGGGCTGTTCAGCCCCGTTCACGGGGCTTTTT
>JAEVZT010000301.1 GCA_023392115.1 Chloroflexota bacterium | reverse complement strand
CCCCTGAATTTCGGGGCGGCAACCGAAGGTTGCACAGGGGTATGGGGTGAGGGGGTTAAACCGTACTAACCCCGCGCTTCCCACTCGCGGCGCAGCAGCCCATAGAGGATCATGTCGTGGCGCTGTCCGTCGCGCAGCAGGAATTCGCGGTAGACGCCTTCGCGCTGAAAGCCGAGCCGTTCATACAAGCGGATGGCTCGGTCGTTGTAGCTGAAGACCGTCAGTTGAACGCGGTGCAGGTTGAGTTCGTGGAAGGTGAATTTGAGCGCCAGTTCCATCGCCTCTTCGCCGTAGCCTTTGCCTCGATGATCGGCGCTGCCGATGGCGATGGCGAGCCACGTCACGCCGTTATTCCACTGGATGTCGCTTAAATCGAGGTAGCCGATCATCTCGTCGCCCTCGTTCAGGCGGATGGCGAAGGCATAGGTGTCCTTTTCATCCGCCAGCCCTTCAAGCCACTTGCGGATCGACGGTTCGGAGCGCGGGTAGGCGGCGTTGGAGTCCCACATGCGCCCGAATTCGCCACTTTCATACCAGCGCGACATCGTGGCGGCATCTTCAGGGCGCGGCGATGTCAGGCGGACGCGCTCGCCGGCAAACAGGTTGGCGATCATCGTTTCTCTCAGTCGATTATTCGCGCGTGCGGGCGCGGCGAGCGATTTGCTTCACGATGAACAGCACGACCAGCAGGGCGAGATACCCCGCTAGCAGCAGGAACGGCGGCGACTTGACGGCGTCGATCAGCGCGCGGCGAACATTCAAAGCACAGTCTTGCGCGGGCGAAGGCGAGAGCGCCGTAATCAGCGCCAGCGGCTCGCCAGTCTGCGCGTCAATATAAGTGACCGCCGCGCCTGTTTCAAGCTGCGCCGTCAGCAGCCATGCCAGCCGTTCGCCGTCCGCGAAGCGAGCGCGCACCAGCAGCGGACTGCTGACAGCAGCCGCGCTCTGCGTGTAGTGCCGTTCGACGAGCGCCGCTGCCTGTTCGACGGCTTCAGCGCCGGCGATAGTTGGCGTATCGTTGGCGCGGACGGCGTTGTAAGTATGCAGCGACGCGACGGCAGCGCACACCCCCGGCGTATCCGGCGCGAACCAGTCGGGCTGCGGCGCAGTCCAGACCGGCAGCTGTACGGCGATCAACCATCCGAGCAGGATCAGCGCGGGTATAGCGATCAGGCTGGCGGCGATGAGGCGGCGTGGGTGGATCACGAATGAGTCCGCGGTTACCGGTCGGTGACTTCGCCGGGCATGATGAACGCCAGCGCTTCAGGCAGCACGCCGCGGAAGCCGACCAAACCGTGACCGCTGCCCGTCACCGTGTAGCGGTAGTCGACGTTCTTGCGCGACTGCAAGACGTTGTACAGCTGCTCGGCGGGCTTGAGAAAGCGCGACGGCGACTCGTACCGCCCGACCGATTGGAAGATGCGCTTCGGCAGCCTGTCGGCGGCGGAAAAGCGCCGGTTGTAATCCTGAAGCTGATCCTGAAACTGCCCCTTGCCGAGCGGCGGCGAGATCATCGCCAGCGACGAGAAGACCGCCGGGTTAAGGATCGCCGCGTGTGCCGCCGCGATCGCGCCGACCGCCACGCCCATGATGCCGATGCGGTTCGGGTCAATGCGGTAGCGCGTTTGCACGAACGGCAGCAGTTCTTGGATCAGGAATTCGTAATGCCGGTCGCTGCTGATGTATTCGCGGTTGCGCTCGTCCTGATTGCCGCTCTGGATCATGGCGATGATGCACGGCTGCAAGCGGCGGTGCTTGATCAGCGCGTCGGCGATGTAGGGCATTTGCAGCGGACCGACCGCCCACTGCCCATCGTGCATGACGATCAGCGGGTACATCGCGCTCGCCCCTTCGTAACCCGGCGGCGTGTAGACCCACAGGCGGCGCTGCCGGTAGCCGAGGCGCTCGCTGTCGAAGGGATGATCGGCGACATGCCCGCGCGGGATGCGGGTCATGGCAGACCAGTCCGGGAATGGGCGCGCGCCGGGCATTTGCAGGACGGAGACACTCGTGTGCGCCGTCTCGATCCGTTTCGGATTGAGCGGGTCGGGCTGCCAGAAACGCTCGATGCGCGCCACTAGATTCGGGTCACCCTTGAGCGGCGTCATCGGGTCATCGACCGCCAGCAGGTAGTCGAGCAGGTCATCAGGCGCGAACGGATAGGTCACGTACCACAGCGTCGTGCCGAACACCTGACGCATGGGCGCGAAGGGCGGATCGTTGGGGATGGTATCCAGATTTAGGGCGACGCTCTTGACGCCCATACGCGAAAAGACGAACGTCGCCTGATCCGTTTCGATCCAAGGCCATGTGCGGCGCTCATTCAACAGCGCGTCGACAAGCGCCTGACGCGCTTCGCCGTCGTCGAGGCTGTTGACATCGTCCAGAAAAGCGCGAAACGAAATCCATCGGGGCATCGAAGCTCTGCTCCTCGATCACTGTCTGAACATTTCAATCCATTTTAACATCGGAGCAGGCGAAACTGCCAAAGCCACCTGAAGCCGGGGCGGTAAAAACGCGCGATTTCAAGTAACATCGAAGGCATGGTGACACACGTATCGAAGAACTCTGACGACGAAACTCCTGATCGCCCTCGCTCGCGCGGCGCTCGGCTGATCTTGTCGCCTGCTGCCAGACCCTCAAAGGGTCTGGCAAG
>JAEVZT010000026.1 GCA_023392115.1 Chloroflexota bacterium | reverse complement strand
GCCGAGGACGAACGCCAGATCGCCGCCGGGGATGACCGGCACCCATTCGCCCTTCGACGCTTCCGCCGAACTGCGCGGGTCGACGACGACGAGCTTCATGCCGCGCGCGATCGCGTCGGCAACGGCGCGCGTTTCACCGTTCGCAGCGCCGATGTTGCCGCCGGTCGTCCGCCCTATCGTGATGTGGTAGTCGCAGTAGATATAGTCAGCCACCGCCGTCGGGAACGCCGCCTGCACCAGTTCGGTCGCGTAATGGACGGAACACAGCGGACCGTTCGACTCGATCAGGTTCGGCGTGCCGAAAGCCGCCGGGATGTACGGGATGAAGCTGGTGAAAAAATCCATCCCGCCGAAGCCGAGATTGACGAGCAAGCCACGCGGGTCTTTGTCGTGGATCGCCTTGAACTTCTCGGCGACGAGGTCGAGTGCTTCGTCCCACGAAATCTCGACCCAGCCGGGGTCTTGATCGAGCCCCTTGTTCGGGTTCGTGCGCTTGAGCGGCGCTTTGATGCGGTAGGGATTGTACAGGTTCTGGATGATCGACTGACCGCGCGGGCAGAGCGCGCCTTTGTTTGTCGGCGAGGCAGGATTGCCCTGCACTTCCATGACGATGTTGTCTTTCACGCGGTAGCGGAGCGCGCAGTCGCCGCGCATGCACATGCGGCAGTAGCCGTAGTGCCATTCGCCATCGCGCGAAAACGAGTCTGCTGGAGCTGCGGCGGCTTGCATTACCCCGCTCTCTCCAAACAGACCGCCGGTGAATGACAGTGCTCCGGCAGCACCTGCCATTTGTAGAAACCGGCGTCTAGAGGTGATTAGTTGCTTCTGCAGGTTTTCATACATCGACTTTTATCTCCAAATGGTCTTCGCTTGAATTCCTACCCGGAGAACTCTGGACAGGGGTTCGTGTGCAGAGGGGCGCAAAAGCAGGGGAGCACTGTTTTCGATCCCATGCAGCGATAGTCTCACTATACGTCTGCGGGACGGTCACAAAACAGCATCGAACGGTGACAATTTCGGGTAACGTAAGAAGGTGGTAGAATAGATACGAAAGTAGATAGGGTATTCAGCCGTGACGTTTGGCTGCCCCGCAGTGAAGATTACCGAGTTTATCCCCGCATGAATGATGACGACCGCCGAATTGCCGAGCTTGAAGACAAGCTGCGCGAACGCGACAAGCAGCTGGCTTTCCAGCACCGAAGCCTGACCGCGCTTCTGGCGATCTCGGAAGCCAGCGATCAACAACTGACGCTGGAAGTCGTCTTTGAGCGCGCTCTGCGAACGGTGCAGGACATCACCGGCTTCAGCACAGTGATCCTGCGCCTGTATAACCCGCGCCTGAACTGTTATGAGGTCATGGCGCAGTCGGGCATGTCAGACGAGATGATGGCATACATGCGCTGCGCGCCGGTCGACGGACATCACCTGCCCAGCGAAGCGACGCGCAGGCGCTGGCCCGCCGTCGAGGGCGACCTGACGCATAACCCCTTCACATGGGACGGTCCCATTCCCGCGCGCTCCGGCTATCGCAGCGTCGTCTGTATTCCGCTGCTGACAGATAACCAGATCGTCGGCACGATGGAACTGGCGTCCCTGACCGAATACGAATGGACAGAATCGGAACTGGCGTGGCTGGCGCTGATCGGGCGGACGATCGGCAGCATCATCTACCGCGTGCAGCTCACGAACAAGATGCGCGACATGGCGGCGGTTGAAGAACGCGCGCGGCTGTCGCAGGAAATCCACGACGGCTTAGTCCAGACGATCGGCGCGATCCGCCTGTGGTCGGAAAACGCGGCAGATTGCCTCGAAAGCGGCGAATATGCCTCAGCCGCCAATGCCACCGCCAAGATCGAAGCCTACGCCCGCGACGCTTACGAGCATTTGCGCGAGGAGATGTTGGGGCTGCGCAATACGACGCCGCCCGGACAGGACATTATCCCCGTCATCAGGGAATATGTCAGCCGCTTCCAGCGCCAGTGGGGCATTGAAAGCCAGTTCACTGTCAACATCGGCATGCCGGAAAAGACGGAACTGCACCTCACTCCGGCGGTCGAAATTCAACTGCTGCGCATCATTCAGGAAGCGATGACGAACGTTCGCCGTCATTCGTGTGCGTCCAAGGTCGCCGTCGTGATCGAGCGCTGCCCTGCCGGCGTTCGTGCGTCGATTAGGGATAACGGCACGGGGTTTTCTGAAAGCGAGCTCCATGGCGATCACTTTGGCGTGAAAATCATGCGCGAACGCGCTGCAAGCGTCGGCGGTCAATTCGCAATTGAAACGCGGCATGGACAAGGCACGTGCGTTACGGTTACGATTCCGGCGGCAATAGAGACTGAGTGAGAAGTGTGTGACGATGAATACGATTGTGCTCGCCGATGACCACGCCCTGTTTCGCGAAGGGCTGCGAAGCATCATGGAGAAGTGGGAAGATTTCCAAGTCGTCGGCGAAGCGAGCAATGGACAGGAAGCGCTTGAGCTTGCGCGCGAGCTGCTGCCCGATATTGTCCTGATGGACATTCACATGCCCGTGCTCAACGGGCTGGAAGCCACCGAAAAGATCGCGCGCGAAATGCCCGCCGTCAAGGTCGTAATCCTGACCGTTTCGGAAGAAGAAGGTGATCTATTCGCGGCGATTAAGGCGGGCGCGAACGGCTACGTCCTCAAAGATATGCCGTCGCGGCGGCTGCACAGCATGTTACAGGGCGTGCTCGAAGGGCAAGCGCCAATCTCCGGACTGATGGCGGCGAAAATGCTCGAGGAATTCAACCGTCCGCCTCACGAACACGTGTCAGCGGCGGCTGTCGACGCACTGACCGAGCGTGAGCAGCAGGTGCTCGATCTGGTTGCGCGGGGACTGACCAATCAGGAGATCGGCTTGCAGCTTCACTTAAGCGAGAACACGATCAAGAAGTACCTGCACAACATCATGGAGAAGCTGCACCTCAATAACCGTGTCGAAGCGGCGCTTTACGCGGTCAGACAGGGGATCAGTTAAGTGTCTAAACGCCGCAAGTCCCCCGTCAAGCCGCCGTCGGTCGAACCGCAGATGTGCGACCTGAACATGCGGCTGTCGATCCTGCATGGGACGCCGTTCTTCGCCCAACTTCCGCACGCCGACGTCGAGCAAATCAACTTATTGTTCCGCGAATATGGCTACACATCCGGCGAGACGATTTACTTCAGCGGCGATCCCGCGACGCACCTCTATGTCGTCGCGTCCGGGCAGATCAAGCTGCTGCGCCATTCGGTCACGGGGCAGGACGTGCTTGTCGACGTCCTCTCACCCGGCGAGTTCTTCGGCAGCCTGTCGGCGCTCGAAGAAGCCGCCTACTCCGACACCGCACAGGCGCAAACCGGCGTTTGCGTCCTCGGCATCGCCGTCGAGGATTTCCGCGCGCTTCTCGCTCGCTACCCGTCGGTCGCGCTGACGGTACTCGACCTGACGAGCAAGCGGCTTCAGGAGGCGCACGAAATGCTGCGCCAGATCAGCGCCCATTCGGTCGAGAAACGCATCGCCTATGTGCTGCTCAAGCTGGGCGATAAGCTCGGCGAGGCGGGCGACGAGGGCTTGCTGATCCAGATGCCGCTTACCCGTGACGACATCGCCCAGATGACCGGTACGACGACCGAAACCGCCAGCCGGATCATGAGCCAGTTTCAGAAAGACGGCTTGATCGAGAGCGGCAGGCAGTGGGTCGCGATCGCCGACGGCGAACGGCTGGCGCATATCGCCGAGGAAAACGGCGGCTAATCCCCCAATCTACGCAAGCGATCGAGGGCAGTTTTCGGCTGCGTGCCGTAAATTGCGCCAGATCATGTAAGTGTGTCTCCGTTTGCCGTATGGTAGGTATGTAAACGGAATTAGTGGAGACACACGATGAAAACCATCCTCAGAAGCAAAGAACTCACCTGCCCTTCCTGCGTCGCCAAGATCGAGAAGGGGCTAAAAGTCAAGCCGGGTGTCAGCGATGCCAAGGTCTACTTCAACACCGGGCGCATCGAAGTCGTGCATGATCCCGATGTTGTCAGCGCCGACGCGCTCGCCAAGACAGTAACGGCGCTCGGCTACCAGACATCCGTCGCCGCGTTCTAAACCCGCCAATCCGCAGTGGCCCCGCCAAACCGGGGTCACTGCGTTCTCAGGAGTAATCTAAATGACCAACATTCGCGCATACCTCGACAATCCAAAACAGCGGCGGCAGTTTCTGACGGTCGGCAGCGGCCTGCTGATCGTGCTGGCACTGATCGCCGAACGCATCGCCGCCGTTTCCGCCGCGCGCGATCTACTGATGATCGCCG
>JAEVZT010000251.1 GCA_023392115.1 Chloroflexota bacterium | reverse complement strand
ACTTGGAGGCAATTGACCAGACCCTCGAGGAGGTAAGCACTCAGCTTGAACAGTTGGAAATCGAACTGCTCCCGAGCGAGACCGTCGTTCCTGCCATGGTCGAGGATCCTGTTGCTGGACAAGATGCTCCGGTCTTGGATGAATCTCGTACTTTTCAAGACGAACTGCTGCAGCTGATTGGTTGGGTAGTTGGCGTACTTAGTATCATCATTGCGGTCTTGCTGGCTTCGTTAAGCTCTGCGCGTCGAAAACGCCGTCGACGCGTCAACTCATAGAGAACGCAGCGAGTCGCGCTCGGCTGTTGGAGGACGTAGATTAGCCGATGCAAGAGCAAGAACGGTAAGCTACTGACAGCGGCGGTGGTGACGGTAATGCCCCGACAACCATCATGGAAGTTGTCGTGCCACCGTCGATGCAGTCGCGCAATAGTTTCCACACAATGCGGCATCGGTTGAATTTTGGAATAAATTAGTTTATTATGTAGCCTCACATCACCAGTGCTAGGCGATTATGCACATTTTTCTGATATACCTGCGCGAGACGAAGCAGGTGGTATTGGAGTATTTGCAGAAATCGACTCAGCCTATTCCGAGACATCAAGCGGCTTGCCGAGAAGAGGAGGAGAAATGTAGCTTCGGTTGTCGAGCCAGACAATAAGGAGGTGGAATTTGCCGACCGCACTCATCGACCGCGTCCCGCGCCGTCGTCTGTGCCAGTCCCTCAGCCTCATCCTCGCCGTCTACATATCAGGCTGTACCGCAGTATCTGAAGCAACACCACCCGTTTCCGCGCTCGATCCCCGCGGACCCGCCTCGGCGAGCATCGCCGAACTGTGGTGGGTCATGTTCATTCTAGGCACAGGCGTGTTCGTGCTGGTCACGCTGCTGCTGCTCTACACGCTCTTTATCCGCAATCCGCGTCGTTCGCTCAATGATGTGCGCTCACAGGCTGGTTTGCGCTGGCTCTTATACGGCGGGTTGATTCTGCCGATTGTCATTTTGGCGATCGTGTTCGTTTTTACCCTGCGCAGCATGCAGGTGCTGGCGCACGAAGACAATCCGCCGCTCACTATCGAGGTTGTCGGGCACATGTGGTGGTGGGAAGTCCGCTATCCCGACTACAACATCATCACCGCGAATGAAATCTATATCCCAACCGGGCAGGTGGTCGAACTCCATCTGACGTCCGCCAACGTAATACACAGCTTCTGGGTGCCTGAACTACACGGGAAAATGGATCTCGTTCCGGGCACAACGCGCGCGTTTCAGATTCAAGCCGATCAGGCGCGCACCTATCGCGGCATCTGCGCCGAGTTCTGCGGCTTGCAGCACGCCAAAATGCACTTCCTCGTCGTCGCCGAACCGCCTGAAGCGTTCGACGCGTGGCTTCAGCACCAGCAGACAACCGCGAGAACCATGTTGAGCGAATCAGCGCAGCGCGGGCGAGAGGTATTTTTCGAGGTCGGCTGCCAGTTCTGCCATGCGATCGGCGGCACAGACGCGGTGAGCCGCTTTGGGCCCGACCTGACGCACTTTGCCAGCCGTCAGACAATTGGCGCCGCCTCGCTGCCGAACAATCGCGGCAATCTCGGCGGTTGGGTGGTTAACGCTCAGACGATCAAGCCGGGAAGCCGCATGCCGCCGGTCGAAATCCCGGCTGAAGATGTCGAGCCCCTGCTTGACTTTCTCGAATCGCTCGACTAGCGAGAGGAGCACACAGTGACGACACGCCAATTCCACACGCTGCTTCTGGCTGCCACCCTTTCGCTGATGATCATGCTGGCGGCGTGTGGCACAGAGCCGAACCAGCAGCTTGGAGAACAGGATCGGCGCGTACCCAACGGCAATCCTGACACGGGCAAGCGGCTGGCTGCCTATTGGGGCTGCGGCACGTGTCATCGCATTCCGGGGGTCGAAGGAGCGGACTCGCTGGTCGGTCCGCCGCTTGATGGCTACCAGCAGCGCCAGTACATCGCCGGCGTCCTGACGAATAACGCCGACAACTTGATCGCGTGGATACACAACCCGCAGGCGATCCAGCCGGGGAATGCCATGCCGAATGTCGGCATGAGCGAGGAGGAGGCGCGGCACATTGCGGCATATCTGTATACGCTGACGCGGTGAAGGAGGGATACGTGAGATTAACGTTGAGTCTGACTGCCTTCCTGATGCTCCTTATCGCGCTGAACGGCTGCCAAGCAGCAGGCGACACGCCGGAAGTGGCGCAGATGGTCAGTCAAGGCGAGCGCATCTACCAGCTGAACTGCCAGCGCTGCCATCATCCC
Organism: Chloroflexota bacterium; assembly: GCA_023392115.1. Taxonomy (GTDB): domain Bacteria; phylum Chloroflexota; class Anaerolineae; order Aggregatilineales; family Phototrophicaceae; genus Flexifilum. The sequence continues at coordinate 4,279 of JAEVZT010000251.1, read as the reverse complement.
AACGGCGAGGGCTACCGCCAACTTTTCCCGCGCTTGGCGCACAATCCGATTGTCACGCGGCACGACCCAACCCCCATGATACAGATCGTCAAGAACGGGCGTGGGGCAATGCCCGGCTTTGATGCCGCGCTTACAAACGACGAAATCGCCAGCGTCCTCACCTTTATCCGCAATTCGTGGGGCAATGAGGCGGATCCGATCCTGCCAGAAGATGTTCGATAGTCAGCGTGGTGGAAGGATAGACGGATGCAATTGATGAAACGCCGGTTCGCCGTGACGGTGCTGCTTGTGCTGATGGCGCTGGCGTTCGCGCCGGTGCAGGCGCAGGAAGGCGCAAGCGGTGCTGTTCCGCCGGAAATCGAACAGTTTGCGGCTGACTGGGCGCTTCCGAATAGAGATTACGCCAACACACGTTTTACCACTGATTCGGCGATCGACAGTTCGAATGTCGATCAGTTGGGGGTCGCGTGGACGTATGAAGTGCCGGGTGTTGCCGCGTGGGGCGCGCTGGCGACCAACCCGATAATCGCCGGAGACGTTGTTTACATTCAGGACAAGCAGAGCAACGTGTTCGCGATTGACCGGGAAACAGGTGCGCGCTTGTGGGAACGGATCTATGAGAACGAAGTGACGGGACCGAACGGCGTTGGCATCGGCTACGGCAGTGTTTTTCTTGCCAGCGGCGTTGACACATTCAGCGCGCTGGACATGGAAACCGGCGAAGAACGCTGGTCACGGCTGACCGATCAGCGCCCGACCGGCGCGATTCAGCCTGTCGCCTATGACGGACTCATCTTCATTACATCACAGGCGGGCGTCGCCGGCGAAGGCGAGGTCGATTATGCCGGGTATAGGGGTGGCACGAGCGGACACTTATACGCGCTCGACCACGAAACCGGCGAGACGGTCTGGGAGTTTCAGGTCGTCGAGGAAGGTTTCTGGGGCAACCCCGAAGTCAACAGCGGCGGCGGAACGTGGTATCCGCCGGCGATCGACGGCGAACGCGGCACGGTCTTCTGGGGAACAGGCAACGCCGCACCGTTTCCCGGCACGATTGACTTCCCGAACGCCACCAGCCGCCCCGGCGAAAACCTCTACACAAATGCCATGATCAGCTTCGATTCCCAGACCGGCGAGATGCTCTGGTACTACCTCGCCAAGCCCTACGATCTGTTTGATCTCGACTTTCAGATTTCCCCCGTCCTCGCCACGACGACGATCGACGGTGAGGAACGCGCGCTCGCGATCGGTTCGGGCAAACTCGGTCGGGTCGTCGCGCTCGATCGCGACACGGGGGAAGTGGTTTGGGATACCCCTGTCGGTAGGCATGAGAATGATGACCTGCAAGAGATTCCACCGGGCGAAGTCGTCGAGGTCTACCCCGGCATTCTCGGCGGCGTCGAAACGCCGATGGCGCTGGCGGACGGCATCCTCTATGTGCCGATACTCAATCTGCAGACGCCGCATACCGCCACCGGCTGGGACTCGGAAACAGGCTCGCAAGCCGTTCAAGAAGCGGAATCGCGCACCGAAATAGCGACCGGCACAGGCGAGTTGAACGCGATTGACGTCAGCACCGGCGAAATCATCTGGATACAGGAATTCGACGCGCCCGTGTTTGGCGCGGCGACCGTCGTCAACGATCTGGTATTTACGTCGACGTTCGACGGAGTGATCTACGCATTTGACCGCGAAGACGGCAGCGAGGTCTGGCGTTATCAAGCGCCGGGCGGGATCAACGCTTGGCCCGCCGTCGCCGGGGACATGATCGTCTTTCCGGTCGGCTTGGGCAATCCGCCGATCGTGCTGGCGCTTCGGCTCGGTTCGGATGTTGCCGATGTTTCGCCGAGGGCGGTGGATGACGAAGAAGCAACGCCGGTTCCAACGGCGGAAACGGACGCTGAGTGAGAGGAACACAGATGCGCGTTTGGATCGCTACTGCGCTTTTTTGCGCCGTTGTACTTGTGGCAGCCTGTCAACCCGCGCTGACCGCCGACCGCACGCAGCAGATGATGCAGGGCGAAGAAGTCTACACGCTCAACTGCTCGCGCTGTCATGAGGCGGATGGAGCGGGTTACCGCGATCTGTTCCCGCCGCTGGCGGGGAATCATATCGTCACGCTGCACGATCCGCGCCCGCTAATCGAGGTTGTCAAGTATGGGCGTGGGTCGATGCCGGGATTTCATAACTCGCTCGAAACCGAGGATTTCGCCGCCGTCCTGACGTACATCCGCAACACTTGGGGCAATCAAGCGTCTGCCATCGCTCCCAAGCTGATACGCTAATCTGAGGAGTTGAACCCGATGACTTGGAAACGACTGCCGCCGGTCGTGCTCGCGCTGCTCCTGCTCTCGACAGTCGCCGCGCCGGCTTGGGGACAGGACAACCAACCCGCGCCTTCTCCAACGCCGGGGGTCGTCGCGACAGCGCCGTCGCCGGATACGTCACCTGTCCCTGCCATCCCGCCGGAAGTCGAACAGTTTGCCGATGAATGGCCGATGGCGGGGCGCAATTACGCGAACACGCGGGCGACTTTCGACGCGGAAATTGACTCGTCCAACGTCGATCAGCTTGGCGTAGCGTGGATGTTCGACATCCCCGGTATCGGCGGCTACGGCGGCATCGCGTCCGCGCCGCTGATCGCCAACGGCGTCGTCTACTTTCAAGACCTGCGCAGTAACGTCTACGCGCTCGACTTGGAGACGGGTGAGCTGATCTGGAGACACGAAGAGAACCAGAGCGTGATCGGACCGAACGGGCCCGCGATCGGCTACGGCAAAGTCTACGCGCAGGCGGGCGTGAACACGATCTTCGCGCTGGACATCGAAACGGGCGAACTGATCTGGCGCACAGGGCTTGAGGGTCCAACCGGCGCGCAGCAGCCTTATGTCTACGGGGGCTATGTCCTCACGGCGGCTGTGGCGGGTGCTGTCAACGAGGGCGCGGCAGGCGATCAAGATGCGCGGCAGGGGTACGCGCCGGGGCGCAGCGGCGTGATCTACGCGCTTGACCACGCAACCGGCGAAGTCGTCTGGCGCTGGCAGGTAGTGACCGACGATTTCTGGGGCAATCCGAACGTTAACGGCGGCGGTGGCGTTTGGTATCCCCCCGCCGTCGATACCGAAACCGGCATCACCTACTGGGGCACGGGAAACCCCGCGCCGTTTCCGGGCACAGCCGATCATCCAAACGCCAGCAGCCGTCGTAACGAAAACCTGTACTCCAATTCGCTGGTCGCCCTCGATCACGTGACCGGCGAACTGTTGTGGTACGACCAGATAAAGCCGCTCGACCTGTTCGATCTCGACTTCCAAACATCGCCGGTTCTGACGACGATCGCGGCAGACGATGGTTCGGAGCGCGACATCATCATCGGTTCGGGTAAGCTCGGTCGGGTGATCGCCTTTGACCGCGAGACAGGCGAGCGTTTGTGGGATACACCGGTCGGCATCCACCAGAATGACGAACTGACCGAACTGCCGCTTGGCGAGACGGCTGTCGTCTATCCCGGTGTGTGGGGCGGCGTGCAAACGCCGATCGCCTACGCCGAAGGCGTCGTCTTTCTGCCTGTGCTCAACCTGCCCACACCGTACACCGCGACTGGCTACGATGCCGAAGATGGCACCGAAGCTGTCTTGAACGCGACAGGTCGCGTCAATATCCTCGAAGGGACGAGCGAACTCGTCGCCGTCGACGTGACGAGCGGCGAGATCGTCTGGCAGCATGAATTCGACGAACCGTCGTTCAGCTCGACGCTGGTCATCAACGATCTGGTCTTTATCAGCGTGTACGCCGGCACGACCTACGCTTTCAACCGCGAGGACGGCAGTCTCGTCTGGGAATATGACCCGCCCGGCGGGATCAACGCCTTCGCGGCGGCAGCCGGCGATACGCTTCTGCTGCCGATCGGCATCGGCAGCCGTCCGGTGCTGGCGGCGCTGCGGCTCGGCGCGGAGGGCGTCATTCCAACGCCGCAGCCGTGGCTAACGCCTGTCCCGTCGCCGAGCGTTCAGGGTTAGCGATTAGCGCAAGGGTGAGCGCGCTGGCGATAGTCGCGCTCACCCTAGGTCGCGCGCGGCGGGTTGATACACCTGTTCAGCGCGTTCCGCTGCTTGCAGCCACAAGCCGACCAGCGCCAGCGCCGCGATCAGATAGACGATACCCGCAGGAATCCACATGAGCAGCCCGGCGAGCTGCTGATCTTCAAGCGCCGTCAAGCCCCAGACAGGCGCGCGTTCGACATAGATCGGATACCAAACGCGGCTCGAAAACGTCATCA
>JAEVZT010000023.1 GCA_023392115.1 Chloroflexota bacterium | reverse complement strand
CGCCCTTTCTCATTGAAACGCAGCGCCAGCGTTTGCCCCGCCTCGACAACGATCTGCTGGATCGCCTCATCGCCCGTCAGGTCGTACCAACGCTTCCACGTTGACATGAATAGGAAACCGAGATCGTGGACATCGCGGTCGGTCTTGCGGTGCTCGAGCAGCCGCGAGTAATGTTCGGCGCGCTCACGCCACCAGTCGTCGCGGTTGCGGGCGTAGATCAGCCACAACTGCCCGCCGAGAAACCCCTCGCACCAGTTCGTCCACGCTTCACCCGAGTGCATCCACTTGCCACCCTGTGTGTACATCGGGAAGAAGTCAGGGTGGGCGGTGATCAGGTTTCGTAACTGGTTCTCTGCGAAATCAAGCGTGCGCTCAAATTTCTGTCGAAGACGTTCTTTTTCGGTCATGTTCCCAATCTACTCTCTTGTCTATGAAGCCGATCTATTCTTCCGCACCCGCCGCCCGATCATCGGGCGACAGGAGATGCGTCCGCTCCAAATGGGCAATATACGCCCGCAGCGATTCGCGGTTGTGCGAATGGATTACCCGCTCCAATTCGTCAGGGTCGCGCCGACGCAAAGCGATCAGCATCTGTTCGTGTTCTACCTGACGGCGCGGCATCAACTGGGCGAACACATCTTCAAGGTAGTGACAGCGCAGCCGATCCCAGTGATCGAGCGCGACGAGCAGCATCTTCTCGACGAGGTTCATCCCCGCCTGCCGGCAGATAAACCGATGCAGGCGCTTGTTTGACTCCGACCATGCTTCGGGATCGTCCATCAGACGCGTCATGTCATCGATCATGGCTGCCAGCGCATCAAACCCTTCATCCGTCATCGTCTGACAGGCGGCGCGCCCGCTGAGAATCTCCATGTGTTCGAGCATTGAAAAGACTTCATGGATCGACCCGGAGTGGATTTCAGTCACGCTCGCGCCCACATACGGCGCGATTCGCACGAAGCCATTCGCTTCCAACTGCCGCAGCGCCTCGCGGATTGGGATTTGGCTGACACCTAGCTGGCGCGCAAGTGCGTCAATGACGACCGGCTCGCCGGGTTTCATTTCGCCGCGCACGATCTTTGATTTCAAGAGTTCGTAGACCTGCTCGTTCTTGCTCCGAAAAACAGGCGTGGCGTCCATAATTACCTAAGCGCACTATTCCTATATCCTATATCCTATAGGATGCGCACCATTGGCGCAACTCATTCCTTACCAATGTCCTGTTCGTGCGCGCCCACCACAGATAAAAGTTTCATAAATGTGGAAATTCTTCCTTGTCATCAGCCCCTTAATACGTTATTTTGTACTTCCACATCCAGCCATCCGGCTCGACATATACGTATGAACCGCACGATCGGTGGAAGCCCAATTCCCCGCCGATCGGTTCTTCAGTGAGGAAGACAAAAATTGAGATGACATTGCTCGCCGTAGTCTTTGCTCCGGCACTCGCTGCCATACTACTCTCTCTCCTCCCGCGCCGTGCCCCCGTGCGCTGGGTTCCAATCGTTCCTGCTGTGATCTTCGTGTACCTCGTCACGCAAGTTGGACTTCCCGACATTCTCGCGATCAATATCCCGTGGGCGCCTTCGCTCGGCGTGTCGCTCGGCTTGTGGCTGGACGGTTTGGGACTGTTGTTCGCGCTTGTTATCACCGGCATCGGCGCATTGATCCTGCTTTACGCCAGCGCCTATTTTCACGAGCGAGAGGAATTCGCCCGCTTCAGCACCTACACCCTGCTGTTCATGACCGCCATGCTCGGCGTCGCCCTGAGCAGCAACCTGCTGCTGGTGTTCGTCTTCTGGGAACTGACGAGTTTCACGTCGTACCTGTTGATCGGCTTTAAGCGCGACAAGGAAGCAGCGCGTGAAGGCGCGCGGCGGGCGCTGCTGGTCACCGGTGGCGGCGGGCTGGCGATGCTCGGCGGCATCATCCTGATCGGCGTCGCGAGCGGCACATTTGAAATCCCCCTGATCACGGCGGCAGGCTTCGAACTGCGCGACCACGCCTTCTATGCACCCGCGCTGCTGCTGATCCTCGTCGGCGCGTTCACCAAGAGCGCGCAGTTTCCGTTCCACTTCTGGCTTCCGGGGGCGATGGAAGCGCCGACGCCCGCCAGCGCTTACCTGCACTCGGCGACGATGGTCAAAGCGGGCGTGTTTCTACTGGCGCGCCTCAGTTTTGCCCTGAGTGGGACTGATCTCTGGTTCTACAGCTTGATGATCGTCGGGCTGTTCACATTTTGCTACGGCGCGCTTTTCGCCCTGCGCCAGACCGACCTGAAAGGCATCCTCGCCTACAGCACCGTAAGCTGGCTTGGCGCGCTCGTCGCCCTGCTCGCGCCGGGAACGACCGATGGCATCACGGCGATGGCGGTCGGCGTGCTCGCGCACGCGCTGTACAAGGGCGCGCTGTTCCTGACGGCGGGCAGCGTCGATCACGCGACGGGAACGCGCGACATCAGACGACTCGGGCGGCTGGCGCGGGTCATGCCGCTGACCGCCCTCGGCGCTGCGATCGCCGTCCTGAGCATGGCGGGCATTCCGCCGCTGATGGGCTTCGTGTCGAAAGAAACGCTGCTGATCGCGTCGATCGAACAAGCGGCATCCGGCGGTTTCCGACTGCTGATCGTCGCCGCCGTCCTGCTCGGCTCGACGCTGACGGTCGCGGTTGGCTTGCGCGTCCTGTGGGACACCTTCTTCGGCGCGCGCGAAGCCGACACCCCCGAACACCCGCACGAGGTTAGCCCGGCGATGTGGATCGGCGCGCTGTCGATGGGCGCGCTGTCGATCGCCCTGCCCCTGCTGCTGGCACAGGCTGTCGATCCGCTGGTGAACGCGGCAGTCACGGCGATTTCGGGCGCGCAGACCAACATTCACCTTCACCTGTTTGAAGGCATCAACACGCCGTTCCTGCTCAGCGTGGTCGCGGTGGCGCTCGGCGTCGGCGTGTTCTTGCTGCGGGATCGAATTGGCGGCTGGCTGCGCGCCCGCCCCGAAGGCAACCCGACCAGCATCTATC
>JAEVZT010000057.1 GCA_023392115.1 Chloroflexota bacterium | reverse complement strand
CGCAGGGCGAAGATCACGGCGACGATGGCGATCAGCACCAGCACCAGCGCCAGCAGGCTGACCGGAAACTCGCTTGAGACGGGCGGGAGCAGGGATGGTTTCGGGAAGGGTGGAGTCGCCTGCGCGCTGCCGCCTTCGGGCGGCTGCCATGGACCAGAGATCAGGTAGATCGCCCAGACATTCGCCAGCGAGTTCAACGCCACACCGCCGAAAATCTCGTGGACGCCGAGCCGCGTCTTCAGCACGCCAACCAGCGTCGCCCAGAATGCGCCGCCTAGCATCGCCAGCACGATTTCAACGCCGATCAGCGCGGGTGAGGGCAGATCGAGGAACTGCGCCGCCCAAGAGGCGAAGATCGCCCCGGCGATCATCTGTCCTTCAACGCCAATGTTCCACAAGCCCGCCGTGAAGGTGACGACCAAGCCCATGCTGCACAGGGCGAGCGGAATCCAGAAATTGACGACACCAGCGAGGCTGTTTGAATTGCGGAACGCGCCTTCCAATGTCGTTTCAAGGACACGAATCGGATCGCTGCCGACAGCGATGATCAGCACGGCGGTGATGATCATCGACGCGAGGATCGGCAGCAGGGCGAACCCGATCTGCACGACGGCACGGTTTCTCATGGTGTTGCTTGCCTCTCAAACTGCCCGCCGATCAGCCGACCGAGATCGTCGATGTTCGTCTGTTCGGCGTCGGGGATTTCAAACACGCTGCCCGCGTAAAGCACGAAGATACGATCGCTGTACGTCACCAACTCGTCGAGATCGGGCGACGAGAACAGGATCGCCGTGCCGTTCGCGCGCCGCGCCAAAAGCTGCTTCCATATCCACTGCGCCGAGTCGACGTCCAAGCCGCGCGTCGGCTGTTCGAGCGCCATCAAGACCGGGTTCTGCGGCAGGAGCGCCATCAGCAGCCGCTGCTGGTTGCCGCCGGAGAGCGTTTCAACCGGGCTTTCCGGTTTGCCGCGCACGTTATAATGCTTGAGCTGCGTTTCGGTCAGCGCGCGGGCGCGATTCCAGTCAACCAGCGCGCCTTGATCCGACGTCAGGGCGATGTGTTCGGTCAGCGTCAGACCGGCGATTAGACCTTCTTCGAGCCGTCCAGCCGCGCCAAACGCCACGCCGCACTGGATGCAGTCGCGGTACGGTTTGCCCGTCATGTCATCGCCGCTGATAATTACCCGCCCGCGCGCCGGTTTTATCAGCGCGGCGCACGCCCGCAGGATCAGTTCCTGTCCGCTGCCTTCAAGCCCTGCCAAGCCGATGACCTCACCGCATTTGATGTCGAGCGTGAAGTCCTGCACGGTCACGCGCTTGCCGCGCAGGGTTGCGTTTTCGAGCGTGACGGCGGTTTCAGCCGAGGCGAGTCGTTCACGGCGCTGGGGGACGAGTTCCTGCCCAAACATCATCGACACGATCTGCTTGGTCGTCACCGGCATTTGCGCCGTGCCTACCAACTTGCCCGCGCGCAGGACGACGACTTCGTCGCACAGCGCGATCACGTCTTCGAGCTTATGCGACACAAGCAGGACGCTCATGCCGTCGTCACGCGCCAGCTCGCGCAGGGCGTCGAACAGGATCGTTTTCTGCTCGGCGGAGATGCCGGTCGTTGGCTCGTCGAGGATCAGCGCGCGCACGCCCATCGACAGCAGGCGCACGATCTCCAACTGCTGCCGCTGCCCGATGCTCAGGTTGGCGATCGGCGTGTCGGGGTCGAGTTCAAAGCCGAAGCGGCTGCTGATCGTCTTCAGGCGTTCGCGCCATTTGTTCGCCGAGTAGACAAGCCCGACCTTCTGCCCGTAGACGAAGTTTTCGAGCACCGTGAACGCCGGAATGTCGAGCGGGTCTTGCTGGAGCATGCCGATTCCGGCGGCGATCGCGCCGAGCGGGGTATGGAATTTTGCCCGCTTGCCGTCGAGGATGATGTCACCGCTGTCACACGGCTGGAAACCGGAGAGGATTTTCATCAACGTAGACTTACCCGCGCCGTTCTCGCCAAGCACGCCGACGATCCGCCCGCCCTTGAAGGTGACGCTGATGTCGTTGTTGGCATGGACGCTGCCGAAGCGCTTGTGGATGTGCTGGAGTTCTATATCCATCGAACCCTTTTCTTTTGCTTACTATCCGCGTGCGGTGGGTGCTGCGATGCCGTGTTCGGTTTTATTTGCTAACGTCGACTCCATTACGTTGAACAGAAATAATTGTAAGACATCGAAAGCAATCTGCACAAAAAGTTTTCTGGCGTTCTCTTTTAAGCAAAGAGGGAGTGTCTTTGGAACACTCCCTCTCACGTAACCTAGTACATCATTTTAGACGTCCCGGCGCGCCTACTCGCTCGCGCCGACCATGCCCTCGAGAAGCTGCCCCAGATACCAGACATCGAGCACGTCGACAAGCTGACCCGCCGACGCCAGTTCCGTCCCATCTTGCAGGCTGAGCGGTCCCTGCCACAGGGCAAAGCTCTGCGGGACAAACGGGTTGGTCGCGTACTCAGTCAGGTCGCCGATGAATTCGTCAAGGTTGGCGCTCATTTCTTCGCTCAGCGCGGGTCCCTTGAAGAAGCCAACAATCGACGTGTCGGGGTTGTTGATGTCCGACCAATCGGGTTCAACCCAGTCCCAGCC
>JAEVZT010000625.1 GCA_023392115.1 Chloroflexota bacterium | reverse complement strand
CCCCTTCATCGTCAGATCATCGGTGACGGCGACGACGATCTGCGGCTTGCCGTCAACCACGCTGCCGAGCACCATGACGCCGCTCTTGACGGCGCCCCGGAACCAGTCGGACATTTCGCGCAGGGTGTCCGGCGGCACGTCTTCCAACTGCGCGACCAACGCCTGCGCGCCGTTGACAGGTTGGACGTTCGCCAGCAGTTGATCGAAGCTGCGCCGCGCCAGCTCGCGCTGGAGCGCCTGCGCCTGCTTCTTCGCCTGATTCAACTCGGCTTGCAGGGCGGCGATCCGTTCGCCGACGTGCTCCGGCGACGTGCTCAACTGCGCCGAAAGCTGACCGAGCGTGTGCATGTTCTTCTGGATGTACTCGACGGCGCCGCGTCCGGTGAGCGCCTCAATACGGCGGATGCCCGCGCTGACGCTGCCCTCGCTGACGATGATGAACGCGCCGATTTCTGCCGTTTCACTGACGTGACAGCCGCCGCAAAGTTCATAGCTGTAGCGGTCACCGTCCTCGGCAACGCTGATCGTGCGGACGCGGTCGCCGTACTTCTCGCCGAACAGCGCCATCGCGCCTTCCGCGCGCGCCTCGTTAAGCGACTTTTCCTGCGCCTTGACGGTGTAGTTCTTGAGGATGTAGTCGTTGACTTCCGTCTCAATGGCGCGAAGCTGTTCCGGCGTCACCTTTTCATCGTGGGCGAAGTCGAAGCGCAGGCGATCCGGCGCGACGAGCGAGCCGCGCTGCTGGACGTGATTGCCCAGATGACGGCGCAGCGCCGCGTGGAGCAGGTGAGTCGCCGTGTGATTGCGAATGATGTTGGCGCGGCGTTCGGCGTCGATCTCGGCGCGGGCGCTGTCGCCGACGCGCGGCGTACCCTCGACCACCTCGCCGATGTGGACGATCAACCCGCCGACAGGACGGCGCATATCTTCGACCTCAATGCGCCAGCCGTCGCCGCTGATCACGCCGGTGTCGCTCACCTGACCGCCCGCTTCGACGTAGAACGGCGTTTTGCCGAGGACGACTTCAACCTTGTCGCCGACCAGCACCTGATCGATGCGTTCGCCATCCTGAATCAGGGCGAGGATCGTATCATCGACGGCGGTGCTGTCATACGGCATGTACTTGACGCCCGACTCGGCCAGCGCGCCTGATGCTTTCAGGTCGCTGAGGATTTGGTTGTACAGCTCTGCCGACTCGATCTTGCCCATCGCCTTGCCGCCGCCGCTGCGCTCGGAGTGCGCTGCTTCGGCTGCCGCGTAACCGGCTTCGTCGACCGTGAAGCCGCGTTCCTCGACGATGTCTTTCGTCACCTGAATCGGCAAGCCGAGCGTCGCCTTGAGGTAAAACGCCGTATCGCCGGACAGAACGCGCTCGCCTGCTGCCGCCAGCCGGTCAAGCTCGGCTTCAAGCTCCGACAAGCCGCGATCGAGCGTGCGGTGGAAGCGTTCTTCTTCCTGCGTAATGACGCGCTTGATCGCTTCGGCGCGTTCGACAAGTTCGGTGTAATGCCCGCCCATGATGTCGATCACCGTGTCGGCGAGCTGCGCTAGAAACGGCTGGTTGAAGCCGAGCTTCGAGCCAAAACGCGACGCGCGCCGAATAACGAGGCGGCAGACCGAGTCGCGCCCTTTCGCGCCGGGCAGGACGCCGTCGGCGATCAGGAAAACCGCCGCGCGCAGGTGATCGGCAATGACGCGGTACGGGACGATGTTGACGTCGCGCTCGGCGTCGCTGTGACCCGTCAGCTTTTGCGTCGCGTGGATGATCGGCGTGAACAGGTCGGTTTCGTAATTCGACTGCACGCCGTTGACGACGCTCAAGACGCGCTCCAAGCCCATGCCGGTATCGACGCCGGGGGCGGGCAGCGGCGTATCGAATTCGCCCGTGTGCGTCGGGTCGGGCTGCGTCCGGTTGAACTGCATGAACACCAGATTCCACAGTTCGAGGAAGCGATCATCTTCGGCTTCCAACGACGGAATGATGTCGTCCTCGCCGCGTTCGGGATACTTGTCCCAGTGCAGTTCGCTGGTGGGTCCGCACGGTCCCGTTTCTGCCATTTGCCAGAAATTCGTCTTTGCGCCGAGCCGCGCCACGCGCTTCGGGTCGACGCCGATCTCGTTGACCCAGATATTGTAGGCTTCGTCGTCGCTGTGGTAGACGGTGAACGCCAACCGGTCTTTCGGCAGCCCGTAGACCTCGGTCAAGAGCGTGTAGGCGTACTTGATCGCGTCGCGCTTGAAGTAATCGCCAAAGCTGAAGTTGCCGAGCATTTCAAAGAAGGTGTGGTGGCGCGGCGAGGGTCCGACGTTCTCAAGGTCGTTGTGCTTGCCGGAGACGCGCATGCACTTCTGCGAGGTCGTGGCGCGCTTGTAGTTGCGCTTGTCCAGCCCGAGGAACACATCCTTGAACTGCACCATACCGGCGTTCGTAAACAGCAGGGTCGGGTCGTTTGCCGGGACAAGCGACGACGACGCGACCTCTTTGTGTCCCATCTCTTGGAAGAAGTCGAGGAATGCCTGACGCGCTTCGGCGCTGGTCATCGGTTTCATTATGCAAAGCGTTCCTTGTGAAAGGGCTAACATTTACGCGAATTATAGTGTCTTACGGCGCTTTTTTGTAGGGGATGGCGAAGGGGTATAATCGCGCGTTAGGTATTTATCACGTGAGACCATAACCATGCTCGATGACACTGTACGCGAATTTCTGAAGCAGCCGCTGATCGCACGGCTGTCGGTAATTGACCCGCAAGGCTACCCGCATACCGTCCCGCTGTGGTTTGATGTTGACGGCGACGATATCGTTATCATCAGCGACCGCAACACGCGCAAGATCGACTACATTCACATGAATGCGAAAGCGTCGGTTGAAATCGGCGGCGAGCCAGATGTGCCGGGATACATGTTCAAGGGCGAGTGCATCCTTGAGGAAGACCCGGATTACCGCTGGCTGGCACAGCTGACCTACCGCTACGAGCCTTATGAGCAGGCAGTCAAAGACATTGACGAGTGGCGCGAAACGCTCGACATGATGATCATCCGCTTCAAGATCCACAAGGTATTGAAGGTCGCCTGATCGCCTGTCTCCGATCGCTTCCTCCCTATATTGTGAAATTAAGAGCAATTGCCGACTTTAAGGTGACTTCTGTCGGGTTTTCATTCGCTGACGCTGGCGTATACTGAGGATGGAACTTGCCCCGGCTCGTCCGCCGCGTTCCTACATGGCATGGGGCGTTCCACATTAAGCTGTCATTCTCCTGCCGACCAATCTTGGCGGACGGGATACTCCAGAGAGCAACGAGAGAGGCGAGGTGAATACCGTGTTTGAAGTCGCAACCCCCGTGTTGAATGAAAACGTTCGCGCGTTTCTTGCAAAACCGCTGAACGCCTACCTAACCCTGATCGATCGCGATGGTTTCCCGCGCACGCTGCCGGTGTGGTACGACGTCGACGGTGATGCCATTGTCTTAACCAGCCACTGCCACGCGGTCGACGTCGAGGCGGTTGTCGCCAACCCGCGCGCAGCCGTCACGATCGGCGCGAACCGCTGCGACGAAACGGGCTACGTGTTGAAGGGCGAACTCACCGTCGAAGATGACTCCGACGGCGTGTGGTTCGAACGCATCGCGTCACGCTACGAAGATCGGGCGCAGCTCGAGAAGGACGCGCAGCAGATGTGCGCCGTCGTCGTCCGCCTGACCGGGGAGTCGGTGACGCAGGTCGAGTAACCAGCCGCCA